>DASPRM010000151.1 GCA_035624455.1 Terriglobales bacterium | reverse complement strand
ACGGCGCGGGCTTTGGGCGGTAGGGGGTAGGTATCGGTGCTGGTGGGAGCGGGAGCCAGGAGCGTGGCCGGAAGCGATTACGGAATCGGCAACCGCATGCACGCGCTTGGCGCGGGTGACGGGGCGACGCTATCGGCGCGGCTCACCCGGACTCAGGAACGGGATGCACAACCTAAAGGACAGCTCCGGCAATGCCGACACGAGTCACTTAGGCTTTCACCCCATGTGCATTACATTCGGGATCATGCGGTGACCGCCAACGAGATATACCCCAAGAGGCTAGGAGAACTGCCAGTCCGATCATCTGCGACCATGACAGGGCGGAACTCGGACCCATCCATGGGATCACGAAACAGAACAGGAAGACGGTCAGGGCCACTCTATCCAGAACCGTCGGGGGATTTTGAGAAAACCGGTACAGAAGCGCAAGAGTTGCTACGCCATAAACTGCTATCCCAAGCGGCTCCAGGCGGGTTGAGAATCCATGAGAGGGAAAGCTGCCGGTTGCGAAAAGGAAAAGCCCTTTGATGGCACCGAAGAGCATGTATCCGCCCAGCACCAAAAACCACACCTGTGCCGTTAGGAGCAGAATCGCCGCAGCAATCACCAGTTCAGCCCAACCTAACCACGGAATCTGGTGGGACCCTGCTGACGCGATAATCCGGTCTCCTCCGTTTCCAATGAGTATTGCCGCGATGAGAAACCCACCTGCGCCGACACCCAAGCGAAGCCCGCTCCGAATCTGTCGCTTGGTCGTTTTCTCCATTAAGCCAGCACATGGTCGGGATGGGACGAACTACCTTGAGGCCGCCGACGCACACGGTTATATGCCCACGCGGCCAGTACGCAAACACCGCCGATGATCAGGGCGAGCGGAAGTTCTTGTCGTGTTGCCTCGTCCCCTCCCACGAAAATTGAAGCAGCAAAAGCTAACAGCGCAATGCGATCTACGATGTTGAGCGGGCGCTTCTTGAACGTGAACGATAGGGCAGTAACAACGGCGATCACCACAAGCTGGACGAGCGCAATCCAACGAGGAATCAGCACAGAGGGATTATTAATAGCGTGCCCCTGCTCTAGTTCCAGCAAAGCTCCAAGCGTAGCCGCAAGCATGATTCCGGGGAATACTCTTTTCCAGCGGTTCGCCGTCGCAGCGAAGATCACGCCAGCCACGCCGAGGAGCACGTATCCCAAGGCTCGGGAAGGATGGTGACCCTCCGAAAAGTTTGCCTCGGTTCCGAAGACGTTGGTGATTCCCCAGATCACCAGCCCAAACCAAGCACACCCTAATATCCATCCGAACGCGCGGCGGAATCCTGATTTCACCTGCTCTGTAGCTGTTGGATTTTGGCTCATTCGTCACCTGTGAATCGCGCAATTGAACGCCTCAGCGCCAGCTAATCCCGCATCGACGGCAAACTTCTCCGCCTCGTCTAATCCGAGATTTAGCCACTTGCCTGCGGTTTGGAAGAAGCCCTGTGCGCCCGTTGACCCGAGTGCCTGGGGAAGGCCGCCACTTCCCGCCAAGTTCAGAGACATGATGTTCGATGTGCGTCTGCCGTAGGTAAGTGCTGATCCCGCACCGCTGCCAGCTGCGGAGATGAAATCGCCAGCACCAGGCCCCTCGAAGATCAGGCCCGTTATTCCGTTGCCCGTCACAATGCTAGTCGTTTGGCTGATGTTGCTGTTGGTACCTGTCGCAACGTTTACCGTAAGCTCGGTAGCTCCGCCAATGCTGTAGGTATTCGCATTCGCAGCCATACACTGCGTCCAGGTTTGGCCGGGTGCACGGATGCCGAGAGTGAACCCGTTGTTTGCGCCGTTAAAGTTCCCGAATCTTGATCCGGGACCGAATAGCGGACCTGAGGCAAGGAACGCATCCGTACACCCAAGGCAGTGACCAAGAACACCCTCAGAATCCGGGACGAGCAAATCCAGCAGCGAGAATGGGTCTAAAGGCGGATGATTTCCCGGCATAAACGCACTGGCTCCAGCGTAATATTGGCTCATAGCATTACTGTAGTTTTTCCAACATTGCGCATCCGTTCCGCAATCCGGCCTCATTGGATCGAGCCCGTCGGGATCAACTTCGTTCGTCGGGTTGTTCAACGCGTACGCATATCGGTTCCAGGTCTGGGGATTGCCGGGATCGACCGCCGCCAGGCCCGCCGGGTGTATCACTTTTCCCCTCCCTATAAGCCTATCCCGTCAATCAGCTGGGGGGATAGGCTTATATAGAGGGGAAAAGTGATACACCCCGCGCAGTTACGGGACCTCAGAGGTCCAAGGATACCCTGGAGGGCCCAACGCCCAATATCCAGTAAACGATTAACGCCATCAATGCCCATTCGATGCCACAGATGGGTCCAAACAGTAGAAGGGGGAGTCCTCTACCGAAATAGAAGAAATAGCCTACGCCCAGCATGTGAATAGCAAGATACCCCAGAAATACAGCCCAGAAAGTTAATGATTTTCGTAGTTTCCAATAAGTCGCAATTGAGTAAGCAAGCAACGCAATGCTTACGAGTCCGAATCGAACCCACTTTCCTTCAACTCTCGTCGTAGCCTGAAAAGGAACAAAAATCGCGAGGCTACTGACGACAAGCATAATGACTATTGCCGCCGCGAGTGCGGTCAGAATTAGCCGCTTTCTATCGTTCGGATGCGTCTTCAATGACATGTTCCGCTTCGAATAGCTTTCGCCTCCGCCCAAGCACCTTGTACCGTCCTCACAAAAAAGTCCACCGCCAACGTACCGGAAGCTACAGTTTCAGTGCCCTCTAGTATCCCACGATAAATGGAGGACCGCAGTGGCACGATGAGTCCTCGGTTAATTGCATACGCAGCAGCTGCCGATTTTCCCCCAGCTTTTATGAAGTCGTCCACTCCATATCCTGGAGGCAAGTCAGGAAGCACTCCGGACGGGTGGCCCACCCATTTGCTGGCATAACTCAAAATGTGGGTGCCCCATCCTGAGCGCAGCGAAGGGTGGGAAAGAATCACGGTGCCATGCCGCGACATCGGAAGCGGTATCAGCAGACCCGGCCATCCCATTTCCTGACTCTCACCATCTGCTTTCTCGGCTGCGCAGCGCACGGGCCGAGATGGCCGGAGAATTGACGTTGAAGCAGCCATCGTGGGTATGCTTTGAGGGAATCGGGCGCGGTTACGTTGAGCAGTTGGCCGAAAGTCAACTTGGCGGTGCGGACATGATTGCCACCCATCCTTCGAGCGGGCCGGGGGGCCCACTCAAGCCCTCTTTTGGCTTGAGTGGGGTAGTTCGCTGGCCCATGCCTCATGTCTCGTGCTCTTCCTCACCTGCCTTCTATCTCGACTCCGCCTCAACCCTGTCAAGCCCCCTCACTCGCATTCGCCCCTCAAGTGTCAACTCCAATTGACATCCCGTTACCGCGGGAGTAAGGGTTCGGGACGGATGGCCCGTCCCTTCGCTCTTTTTGGTGAAGACTGGGAGAGAAGCGCCTTCCCCGGCGTCGGCGCCGCGAACAGATCCTCCTTCACAGGGTCGTTAGCGATCAGGCGTTCCGTCCGACCACGCTCGAACCGGAACCAGGAAGGTAGTCAGGCGCTCCCAAGTGCCATTGACGACAAGGATAGGCGAGCCCGGCAGATCTGCTCCCCATGCTGCGGGATCAGTTTGTGAAGAGAAAAACATGAGGTGGGGATGCCAGTGTCCGTCGCGATCGCTCAAATAGCCCTGCTTTGACAGCATGTAGCACATAGCACCGGGTTCCATCGCCGGCAATTCGTTTTTCTCGATTGCGGCTGTAATGGCCTCAACCATCTGAGCTTTCGTGTGTCCAGCCAGTATCAAGTCCGTCTTCTGGATGGTTCGTGGAAGATAGGAACGTGCGGCTGCCGCATTAAAGCAGATCGGACCGCGTATCTTGGGATTCCAGAAATTCGGGTCATCGATGGGAGCAGTCCAGGAACGTTCCACGATGCACACGAAACCATTCTTCCCTTTTATCGCCGTTTCGTATCCGTGACGTCCAAGAACCAGGACCTCAGCATCGCGTGAGATGGACTCTGGCGCCGCACTCCGCGCCAGCGTGATTTCAGAATTGCGGTCCTCCATCAGATATTGCTCCACCGGAGCCATGCTCGGATAAGCTGCTTTAGCATCCTGTGCTATCGCGTGCCACGACGTGCCAAGCATAACAATCAATGCGATACTCTCCGCGATTGTTCCGAACTTTCTTCCCTGCATCATGCCTCCCGACTGGCCATTGTTCCCGACCACTCTATCCTTCACGATCAATAGATACTAGACAGACTCGATGATCCGAACTCCAAAAGCCTCATCGCAGTTCGGCGACCCAATGGCTACGCAGACCGCATATGTGGGATGCACATGCGGAGCCAGGGGATAGATAGAAGGCTCTAGGGACGACTATCTGAGAGCCTGGGGATGGCTCCGAATTTGGGATCTCGCCAGTGCTTCCATCCTGCAAGGATGCGTTTCAGATCCTCGTATTTAACGAGCAGGGCTTGCCGGGGCCGAGCATGTTTTGGCGGGGACAGAGATTGGACAGAGCGTGACCAGTTGTTGGATTAAGCGAGCTCTACCAAATCCCGTAGGTCAATTCGCAGCATGTACTGTGAATGGAAACTGCCCCGTGCCCCACCCTCTCCCACAACCAATACTGTGGGTGCCCCACTCCTGAGCGTAGTGAAGGGTGGGTGGCAATCATGTTGGCGCCGCCGAGCTAATGCCCGATTGCAAGTCACACGTTTACGGTTTTCGTGCCTGCTGCTTTCCGGGCCTGAATCTCGATATACACATTGATTAGGGACACCGCGGCGGGCGTAACTCCGGGAATGCGGCTGGCTTGGCCGATGGTCTCAGGACGGACGCGTTGCAGCTTCTCTTTCATCTCTCGCGATAAACCGCTGACGGTGGCGTAATCGAACCATTCCGGGATTCCCCGTTGTTCGGCTCGCTTCAGCCGCTCGATGGCTTTCTGCTGCTGCTCCAGGTAGCCGGCGTACTTAATTTCCGTCTCCACCGACTTGAGCTCGTTGCGGACCTGCGACCGCAGGCTCGAATCCGTTTGAGAAGGTGACGACCAGGAAGAATCTGGTGCGGCTCCGTTGTCCCCAGACTCAAAGAATCCAGGCAGGAGCTCGCGGATGATCGGCACCAGGCACTGGATGGTGAGATCGGGGCGGCGCAGAGCCTGGGCGAGCGGAGCCCCTAGCAGGGTGCTGAGTCCGTTCTCCTTTCTCGGAATAGCGCCGGGAGGCGAGGCATCGAGTTCCAGGAGCGCAAGGTCCTGCGACTCAGGACTCGTCGGCTCACTCGTGCCTCGCTCAGGATGACCACTCGCCTTCTCTTCATCGACTATCCGCTCCAACATCTCACGAGTGAAGCGCGTGCGTTCCAGCACTTGCTTGAGCGCCGAAGCCCGCTCCTGTTTGGCCTGGTAATCGGCCCAGGCAACATCGGAAATGAGGCCGACACGGCGGCCATAGGGTGTGAGCCGGCGGTCGGCATTATCGATGCGCAGGTGAAGGCGAAACTCTGCCCGCGAGGTGAACATGCGGTAGGGTTCGTTGGTGCCCTTCGAGATGAGGTCGTCAATCAGAATCGCGGTGTAAGCCTCGGTGCGATCGAGGACCAATGGCGGCTTGCCTTCGACCGCAAGAGCAGCGTTGATCCCCGCCATGATTCCCTGGCACGCGGCTTCTTCGTAACCGCTGGTGCCATTGATCTGCCCGCCAAGGTAAAGCCTGGCAATCTTCTTGGTCTCAAGCGTACGCATGAGTTCGGTCGGGTCCACCGAGTCGTACTCGATGGCGTAGCCCGGGCGCAGCATCTCGGCGTTTTCCAGCCCCGGCACGCTGGCGACCATCGCCGCCTGCACGTCCGCGGGCAGCGAGGTGCTCATGCCATTGACGTAGATCTCATGGGTTTTCAGGCCTTCCGGCTCGAGAAACAGTTGATGCGTTTCCTTGTCGGCAAACTTGACGATCTTGTCCTCGATCGACGGACAATATCGCGGCCCGATACTTTTAATCTGCCCGCTGTACATGGGCGAGCGGTGGACATTTTCGCGGATAACTCGGTGCGTCTCTGGGGTAGTGAAAGCGATGTAGCAAGGCACCTGCGCGTCGTGATGCGCAACCCGGCGGGTACGGAAGCTGAAAGGAGTGGGATCGGGATCGCCGGGCTGAGTTTGGAATCGTGACCAGTCTATGGTGCGGCCATCGAGACGCGGTGGGGTTCCGGTCTTCAGGCGGACCACGCGGAATCCCAGCCGGCGCAATGATTCCCCCAGCAATTGCGAGGGCGGCTCGCCGCTACGCCCGGCGGGATATTGCTGCTCCCCGCAGTGGATCAGACCGTTTAGAAACGTCCCGGTAGTAATGATCACGGCAGAAGCCAGCACGGTGCGTCCGTCGCGCAGCTTGATGCCCCGCGCCACTCGCCGCTGTTCCGCGGAGTCTTCTATGATGAGATCCGCAACCTCGGCCTGTTTGATCTTCAGATTGGCCTGCGATTCCAGTACCTCGCGCATCTTCAGCCGGTACGCTTGCTTGTCGCACTGTGCACGCGGCGACCACACCGCGGGTCCGCGCGAGGTATTGAGCAGTCGGAACTGAATTCCGACCGCATCCGTGACCTCTCCCATGATGCCCCCCAGGGCATCGACTTCGCGTACCAGATGTCCCTTGGCGATGCCGCCCACGGCGGGATTGCAGGACATCTGAGCGATAAGATCGACGTTAAGGGTGTAAAGCGCCGTCTTCAAACCCATGCGCGCGGCCGCCATGGCCGCCTCGCAACCTGCGTGGCCTGCGCCAACCACCACCACATCATATTTTTCCGTGAAGGGCATAATGCACGCTGGTCGCTAGCTCAAGACTTCAGATCCCTCGGCCGCCCGAGCGGACTCGTGATGACAGGGTCAGAAGTTGCTTGCCCACATCGCGACATCCTTATTCTAGCAACGGCCGGCAGGCTTGTGAGGAGGAAGGGGCTTCCCGTATAGTGTCGCGGGTGTTGGATTAGCGGGTAAATGCTGGTCGGGTAATCTTGAAATCAAATTTCGGTGAGGTGACGGTGGAACTCCAGGAATTTTGGCAAGAGCTGGAAAAGCGGATTGCAAAATACGACCTGCTTTGCCATCCGTTTTATCGTGCATGGGCGGCGGGTGAGTTGAGCGCCCAGGATCTGCGAGAGTATGCCGGTCATTACTATCATCATGTGGCGGCGTTCCCCACTTACCTGGCGCAGTTGTATTCGCGTCTGGAGGATGGGAAGTTGCGCCGTGCCGTCTTGCGCAATCTTTGTGACGAAGAAGGCCTGGATGGCGATGCCAAGTCGCCATCGCACGCCGAACTATGGCTGGATTTTGCCGTAGGCATGGGAGCGGATCGTGATGCAACGCGCCGCGCGCAGCCTGTGAAAGAAGTCCGAGGCCTGGTTGCGCACTTCCGTCGGTTGGCGTCGGAAGCCAGCCCGGCGGAAGCACTGGCCGCGTTTTACGCCTACGAATCGCAGGTGCCGCGGGTAGCCAGGGAAAAGGCGGCTGGACTCCGAGACCGTTATGGCGCCGACGCTCGCACCTGCAGGTACTTCACACTCCACACCGGAGCTGACGTTTATCACTCCAGGGTATGGAAGGAGGCGCTCTCCGGGCTCATTGAGCACGAGCCGGAGCAGGCGGTACAGGCGCTTTCCGCTGCCGAAAGCACTGCGCAAGCGCTATGGGCCGCCTTGGACGGGATCGAATGCGAGCGCCAGCGACGCGCGATTGCTGCATAGAGGCGTCACGGCATATCCAGCGGAGCGTTTTGTCCGCGAGGGATCTGAAGTTCCTCCACGCGAGCTCGACCTCGACTGATTGCTGGGACTTGCTGCAGAGCTGGTTTTCAATTTACCCGGTTACCATTTGCCCGATTGCCAGATTTCCGCTATGTCCAGACCTGTTCCCGTTGGAGCGCGCGCCGAGGTTAGCAAGACGATAGGGCCAGAGGACACGCTCACCCATCGTCATCCCAGGCTGCCTCCGGTACTCTCGACTCCCAACATGATCGAAATGATGGAGCTCGCCTGCTTTCAGGCTCTCCAGCCGTATGCCGAAGCCGACGAGATCACTGTCGGCACCTCAATTCGTGTCGATCATGTGGCCGCAACTAAGTTGGGAACTGAAGTCAAAGCCGAAGCGGTTATGGAATCGTTCGACGGTCGCTTCTACCAGATGCGGGTACGCGCGTGGCAGCAGAATGGCGATGGCAAGGTGATCGAGATCGGACGGGGAACAGTGGGCCGGGCCTTCGTGAGCATGGCAAGGTTCATGCGGCGACTGGAAGAAAACTAATCAGCTTTCAGCCAACACAAGAACTGCGGATTCCTGGCGATTACCATGTTTTGGGTCAAATGACAGGTGGTTCCAATTCATTTTTGCGGAGAGACATGTCGAATGCCGGATGAGAATCTGAAATCTCCTGAAAAGCAAGCTATCGATCAAGCCCAGCCAGCGCGGGCGGGAGAGTCCCCCCTCGACCTCGAACCAGCCAGCCGTCGGGCTTTCCTGCAGGGAGCAGTCGCAACCACGGCGGCAACGGCGATGGCGATATCCATGCCCCAATGGGCGCAAGCGGCGGCCAGTGCTCCTGACATGGACGCCATCCGCAAAGAAATCGAGAAGCGCCACGAGGAGTCGCTGCGCCGTCTGCAGACCTGGATCCACCAGCCCTCAATTGCGGCTGAGAATCGTGGAGTCAACGAAGGATGCGAGCTGACCATGCAGATGCTGCGCGACGCCGGCTTCGGCCAGGTCAGCAAGGTTCCGACCGATGGCCAGCCGGGAATCTTCGCCATTCTTGACGCCGGCGCTCCCCGCACGCTTGGTGTTTATTTTATGTACGACGTAAAGCAGGTGGATCCGGCGGAATGGTCCTCGCCACCCTGGGATGCGGCGCTGGTTGATAAACCAGGCTTGGGCAAGGTAGTGGTGGGTCGCGGAGCGGTCAATCAAAAGGGGCCCGAGGCCTCGTTTCTGGCGGCCCTGCATGCCATCCGCGGCGCCGGCGACAAGCTGCCGGTAAATCTGGTGCTGGTCGCCGAAGGGGAAGAAGAGATCGGCTCGCCGCATTTTCCGCAGATCGTGCGCCGTCCGGAGGTGCTGGCTGCGCTTAAGAACTGCAGCGGCATCTTCATGCCGTCGGCTTCGCAGGGACTCGATGGGCAGGTGCTGATGACGCTGGGCGCGAAGGGCGTAGTCGAACTGGAATTGGTCTCAAGCGGCGAACGCTGGGGCCGCGGCCCGCGGCGCGACATCCACTCCAGCAACAAAGCTCGCGTCGATAGTCCAGCCTGGCACCTGGTGGAGGCGCTGGTGACGCTGGTCTCGCCTGATGGCAACACTCCCGTGGTCGAGGGATTCGCGGCCAAGGCTCGTCCCATTTCCCCAGAAGAGAAAGCGATGGTCGCGAAAGCTGCGCAACGGCTGGATGAAGCTGCTGCCAAGAAGTCGCTGGGCGTGCAGCACTGGATTAACGATGTGAGCTGGGAGCAAGCTCTGGAGATGCTCGTGTCGCGTCCGACGATCAATATCGAAGGGCTGGTGGGCGGCTATACCGGACCGGGCGGTAAGACAATTCTTCCCGGCAGAGCAGTGGCGAAGATTGACATGCGCCTGGTGCCCGACATGACGGCCGCGGAAGCACTGGCGGCACTGAAAGCACATCTCGCCAAGCGTGGTTTCGGCGATATCGAGGTCAATATGAGCGGTGGCTACGATCCCACCAGCACTCCCGCGGATTCGGCGCTCATCCGCACTGAAACTGCCGTGTACCGCCACGGCGGGATCGAACCGGTGATGCTGCCGCGCAACGCCGGCTCCTGGCCGGGGTATGTCTTCACTGGGGATCCGCTGCGCCTGCCTGCCGGGCACTTCGGCCTGGGACACGGCAGTGGCGCGCACGCGCCCGATGAGTATTACGTGATCGAGTCTGCGAATCCGAAAATTCAGGGTATGGACGGCGCCGTGGCTTCGTACGTGGACTTCCTGTACGCAATTGGAAACGCGGGATGAAGTAGAGACTGGAGGGTGTCCCAGCCCAGGTCTGAAAAAAGTGGCTGGCCCGGGATCGCGTCCTTTCTTTCGACGCTAAGCTGGGACCTCCTGAAGTGGCCGAAGTCGAGATCGCGGCTAGGTGGGCGGCCACTCAAGCCTTCTTTTGGCTTGAGTGGTGGGGCAGTCTTCGGGCGCTAATAGCACGATCCCTCTTTCTAAAGCCCTCCTGAGGCTTGCTTTGGCGCGGCCTTCGCAGGCTTGCCGGCAGTGCCTTTCAGTTCGACCACGATCACATCGAACCCGGTGTCACCGGTGTTCTCGGGGAGGTGCGTGGTCGCGGCGTTGTATTGCGCGTCGCCGGCCTTGGTGGTGAAGGGCTGCTTTTTCCCATCAGGCAAGGTGAACTGCCCCTTACCGTCGGTGAGGAATACTGCAACCGTGGCCGGATGGCTGTGCATGACCGACTTCTCGTGCGCACCATAGTGCGCTTTCAGAATCCGCACCTGATCGTTTTCGCTCACCACGGTGTAATGCTTGGGATCAACCTTCACTGCATCCTGGGCCGTAGCCACTGAGCCGAGACCGAGACACACTGCTACTGCATAAAGCGCCAGTCGCACTCGCATGTTGCTCTCCTTAGTTGTTGGGAACTGAGGGGCGCAAAACTACTCCTCGAGAGACAAAGTGTCAATCAAGCGAATGTAGGCTGCCCAACAAATACGTCGCGAAAGCACCCGACCTCCACTTACTGGGCATGGCACGGCGTGCCTTTTTCGGTCTCTGCGCGCCGTTTTTGATTGACCGGTCATTTATCCATCGGTTAATTTGTGGCCACTCCAGGCCAGAGTACTCTCCGCCTCTTTGCGTTCCAGGATGCTGTACGCTTGCACCCCGCTGTCGCGGTCCGCACTTCGGCCAATTCCAATCCAGGAGACGCGATCGTGAAGAGGGGTGTGATCCTTTCGATTTTGCTGACCACGTTTCTTGCCACGGCTCAAGGCCAAGTCAGCCGCAGGAAAACCTATTCCAACATTGACGACAACAGTGCGGGTTGGGGCTCATGCACGACGTGTGCGGGCGGCGCGAACGAGGCCGACGTCTACTGGATGGCCCAGTTCCAAACCACCCCCTCACGGGATGGAAGCGGCACTCAGCTCTACATTTCTGCCAGCAAGCCGTTCTCGGATGTCCTCTTCTGGGAGAAGCTAGGCGCTCAGGATTGGGCGACCCACTTTACGTGGGACTTCTGGGTCTACCTGGATGAGGCCTCTCTAGGCGCTCAGGCATTGGAGTACGACATCTTCCAGTTTGTTGGCGGGACCGAGTACATGTTCGGGAGCCAGTGCGTATACACCACCGGTCGATGGAATGTGTGGAACGCGGGCGCAGCCAGGTGGGTGACAATTCCGGTCAGTTGCCGGCCATTCAAGCCCAAGGTCTGGCACCACATCCTCTGGGAGGTACATCGAACCTCTGACAGGCGGATGCACTACGATTCACTGACGCTGGACGGAATCCAGCATACAGTGAACATAGCCGAGCCCTCCGGTCCCCTACCCGCGGGCTGGAGCGAGGATATGGGCGTGCAGTGGCAACTGGATACGGCCGGATCGCCCCTTACCTTCAACGAATGGATCGACAACGTTAAGCTCACAATTCAGTAAGTGGAGTGGGGAACCTGGGTGCTGCCTTGCCTCCCAGCCTTCGCTAGACGAGGGCGGAAGGACGGGCCACCCTTGCATTGCGTTCTGCACCTTCGGATGGTGTTTCGCATGCTGCTGGCGTGGGGACGTTGCCTCGACTACTTAGCTGGCGCGTAGAAGTAGTAGTCTGCCGTATAGCTACTTTTCACTTCGGTATTTTTCCTGGAGACATCGCATTCGGTCGCCGCCGGTGGCTGACCACCCTTGGTGTTAATCCTCTGGATGGTAGTGACAGGGGTGAACACACCGTTTCCGGAATGGCCGACAGCGCTAACCAACAGCCAGGGAATTGAGTCGGAATTGGGTGAATCAACGCGGGCGATGGCTTTCCCTGTGACCTCGCTGTCATCGGCATGCTTCCAGGCGGGCCCGGCGTAATGATGTCCAATAACTTTTCCCTGGTCATCACGAAGTTCTGCCTCCGGCGCTTTCAGGGTCCAGGCAAACTTGTTGTCCGCTTGTTGCTTGCACACGTAAATCTGCGACCCCGACCCCTGCGCCTTCAAAATGAGATTCTCGCCGGCCGGCGCCTTGAGTTTGTCCGGCACATCAGGGCTGGAGCTGGAACTTCCTTGTCCGCTTGCCTGGACGATGATTGCGAACATGGCTGCTATTGGCAAAAGTGCTCTAGTCATGCAGCGGATGGTAGCATCGCGCCCGGAGGCGAAGCAAAACAACACCACCAGTCGGGTCGGGCTGATAAGCAGGAATGTCGACATTTTTCACTAGTTATTCGACATGACCTCCGGGATCAGGTGATGTGATGATTCCTCCTCAGCAACCTCCCGTTCGTCGTAGTGGGGGTACTGCGTCTCTCGCGCCCTGATGTGTTCCGCTATATAAGCTGCATCGTCTCCAACCCCGAACAAAATTCCCGCTCCAGCTGGGCCATGGGATGATTATCCACTGAAACGCCTGGCATGAATGGGCAGGGAGGCCTTGAGGCTAGTCAAAAACGATCGGCGGTAGGGCTAGTTTTAGCGGCTATGGGTCATCTAGAGCACGTCGATAACGACCAGGGTGATGTCATCCTGCTGGTTGACGGAAGCGGATTGCCAGCTACGGATTTCCGTGACCAGATGTTCTGACAGTTCGGCAGCGGAACCTGACTGGTTCTCGCGGATGACCTGCTCGAGTCGCTGATCGCCGAAGGCTTCGCCTGCCTCGTTCTCAGGCTCGGTAACTCCATCGGTGTAGAGCAGGATACGGTCGCCCGCAGCGAGCTGAAGGCTCCGTTGAGGAAATTCGACTTCGGGCACGACGCCCAACAGCAGGCCATTACTTTCGATGCGCAGGAGGTCGTGATCGACGGCGCGCCAGAGTAGGAGGGGCGGATGGCCGGCAGCGGAGTAAGTGGCGGTTTTCGACTCGCTGTCGATCCATAGATAAGCGACGGAGACAAATTGCCCCCGAAGATCGGAGAACAGGACCGTGCTAAGACGGCGTAGCACCTCGGCGGGTTGCTGGGCGCAACCGTCAATCGAGTGCATCGCGGTTTTAATCATCGAGGCGATCAGGGCGGCGGGCACACCATGACCACTGACGTCGGCCACCAGGAAGCCAGTGTGGTGATCATCCATAGGAAGGAACTGGTAAAAGTCGCCTGCGACCGAGGTCATGGGCAAATAGGAAGCAGCCACGCGGAGCTTGCTCGCTTGCGGCACCCCGGACGGCAGAATCGAGAGCTGCAACTGGCGCGCGATGGCCAGTTCGTTGTCGATGGAGAGCAGGCGGCGCTCGTTGGAGACGATCATGTCCATGGCGGTATAACCAAAGGACAACAGAAAGGCCGCGAATCCCAATGAGCCGAGAATGTCCGGACAAGAGTATTGAAACGCGGTTGAGAGGTTTCCGTATACGGATTGGGCCGCAAATACCAGCGTGCCGACCGTCAGAACCCTGTGATGGGGAAGAACCAGGTAGCGTCGCCAGAGCGGTGGCACCAGCACCACAACACACAGCACCGTACTGCCGACCACGGCCAGCAGGCTGTTTATCGGCATGAACGCATCTGCGGAGCCGGAGGTAAGGAAGGCTCCGATCCCCAGAACCGCGATTAGGATGTCGGCTGCGAGGAGAAATTTGACAAGAACGCGAAGTGCACCGACGCTGACTTGGAGGAACGCGAGTGCGGCGGCCACCAGGACCAGGTACGACAGGGAGACATGCAAAAACGCACGCAACCAAGGCGGAAGAAGATCTCCGACCGCCGGGATTACCAGCAGTTCGTTGATGCCGAATATGCCCGTCCAAACCGCCAGCCAAACCAGGAACTTCACACCGCTGGCTCGTCGAATGCTCGCGATGGCAAAGGCCACCAGTGCCGCCAGCACGAAGAAGGTCCCGGCGATAATCCGTGGGAGTTGATCGCGGAGCAATTCTGCTACCTGGGTTTGCGCAGTTCCCGCCATGGCACTGACTGAAACGTTAACAGCACACTCAGCGGTTGGCGGTGATGTGCGACACCGAATGCGCGAGAGAGGGTGGCTTGTTCCGGGACGGCTCGCGTGCGAGGCGCTCTCGGCCGGGCAAGAATAGCTCGGCGGTGCCAATATGATTGCCACCCACCCTTCGCTACGCTCAGGAAAGGGGGCACCACAGGAAGGGTTGGGGGAAGGTTGGCCCGCCCGTCCCCATCCAACCGGTTCGCGGAAAAAGGCTCTTGCGAGGAGTGACTTGAGGGTCCCCACTCTGGCCAGAGGTGGGAGGTCGAGCGCGGCCTGGACGCGTCTTCGCCTGCAAAATGCTCAGCACTGGACTGCCAGGTCTCCGTTGCAACTTACAACTTGCCGTTTACCGCTTCCTGTACTGTCCTCCAGCACTCCTCCACATCGTCCCAGGCTGTTGCAAGGTTTCCGATGGCAATACGCAGCACCATGCGCCCATCGAGCGAAGTATGCGAAATGAAAAACCGCCTCGCGGCATTCACTCGCTCGAGAATCTTCCGGTTTTCGTCATCGCTGCCTCGATAACGGAAGCAGACGACCGAGAATGGCACCGGCGCCACTACTTCAAAGCGGGGGTCGGCGTGCACCAACTCTTCTAGCCGCTTGGCGGAGCGGATGTGATCACGCATGATCTGCTGAATCCGTTCGCGTCCGAAGTAGCGCAGCAGAAACCAGAACTTCAGCGCCCGGAACCGGCGCCCCAGAGGGATGCCATAGTCCATCAGGTTCACTGCCCGAGGATCGTCCTTCGAAGTCAAGTACGCCGGCACCAGAGAGAAGGCCCGCCGCAAAATCTCCGGCCGGCGCGTATAGAACGTGCTCAGATCCATGGGAGCGAACAACCACTTGTGCGGATTGACCACCAGCGAGTGAGCGCGTTCGAGACCTGCGAAAATCCAGCGATACTCCGGCAGGATCGCCGCCACCCCGGCGTAAGCTGCATCCACGTGTAGCCAAAGCCCGTGCTGCTCGGCGATCTCGGCAATGGGAGCAACTGGGTCCACGCTCGTGCTCGAGGTCGTGCCGACGGTCGCTACTACGCAGAAAGGCCGCAGGCCGGCGCGGCGGTCCTCCGCGATCGCGGCCCCCAGTTCCTCCGGTCGCATGCGGAATTCGGCGTCCGTGGGAATCTTGCGCACATGGCTCTGTCCTATCCCGAGCGCGATGGCATCCTTTTCGATCGAGGAATGGGACTGCTCCGAGGTGTACAGCACCAGGTCGGGTCGGCTGCCTTGCACTCGCGCTTCAGGATCGACCATTTCCCTGGCCGCCGCGATGGCGTGCAGGCTGCTCGTCGAAGCCGTATCGTGGATCATCCCAAACCAGTTGGCAGGCACGCCCATCCAATCGCCGAACCAGCGCAACGTGACTTGTTCGAGCTCGGCTAGAGCCGGAGAGGTTTTCCAGTAGAGGCCATTGGTGTTCAGTGCCGCAGTTAGCATGTCGCCGACAATAGCGGGCGCCGATCCGCTGTTGGGAAAAAACGCCAGGAACCGGGGATGGTTCCAGTGAGTAACCGCAGGCAGGATCTTTTCCTCGAAATCGCGCAGAATGTCGTCGTAGCTCTCACCCTGCTCGGGCGCGGACTTAGGCAAGGCATCCACCAGCTCACCGGGTTTCACCGCCGGCAGGACTGGGTACTCGCGCGCATTTTTCAGGTAGTCGGTGATCCAGTCCACTGCCTGGTGCCCGGCAAGTCTGAAGTCTTCCAGATAGGTGTTCCAGTCAAAAGCCGCTTCGGTAGGCGGAGAGGTTGGCGCCGCCATGGGTGTGCTCCCATCTAAGAGATGATTGTGAATTATAGAGATTGCGGCATGGCTGGAGAGGACTCAGGAGTTCTAGATCGGGTAATCGGGCCGATGGTAATGGACCTTGTTCCGGCTGGTTGTTAATCGCCAGCCACGTACCGCGGCCCGGTCATCCGCGTGAGGGACGAGCCATACGAGTCCCGAGTCGAAGGACCTTGCGTTTGCGGGACGAAGAAGCAGATTCTACGATTACGGCTGATCGCTGACTGCGGACTGCTCACTGCTTTTATCCGATCACCCGATCTCCGATCACCCGATCTTCAAATGCCTCCTTTCTTTCTCTCCACCTCCACCCACTTGTGAAGCAGCGCCTTCGCCTTCTCCAGTTCAGCGCGGCGGCTGGCGCTCAGGCCTTTGCCGGCGCGGTTGATGAAGTACGTCAACATGCGCATTCCCGAACCTGGTCCCTTGGGCGAAACCTTCTTTGAGGCTAGTGTGCGTGCGATGGTGCTGGCGTCTTTAGTGAACAGCCCCTCGGGAGGATAGGTTGAGACGGTCTTCACGCCTGCTATCCACCGCTTGCCTTTCGTCGTCGTCCTGGCCCTCCTGCTTGTCTTGGTCCGTGCCATGTCGCCTTCTCCCCAGCCGAACCGCGCATTCCTTTATTCTGAACAGCCGATTTCCAATTTGAGATGCAGCGCCTCGTGAAGCATTTGCAATCTGAATGCTGAGTGCCGATTTCTGATTGCTAACTGCTAACTGCTCCGCAAACCACCCGATTACAATTTACCCGATTTCCCCGTGCCCACTCTCGGCGTGATCTCCGACACACACGGTCTGCTGCGTTCTGAGGCTCTCGATGCTCTCTGCGGATGTGAGCACATCATCCATGCCGGCGATATCGGCGGCCCCGAGATCCTTCCCGCGCTTGAGGCAGTCGCTCCAGTCACAGCCATTCGCGGCAACATCGATACTCAGCACTGGGCCGAGACCCTGCCGGAAACCACTGTCGCAGAGTTTTCCGGGCTTCTCATTTACGTGCTTCACAATCTTCAGGCCCTGGATCTCAATCCCAAAGCTGCCGGATTCGCCGCCGTGATCAGCGGCCATTCCCATGTCCCGAAACATGAGGTACGCGACGGCATTCTCTACCTCAACCCCGGCGCCGCCGGTCCGCGACGCTTCCGGTTACCGGTATCTGTGGCGCGGGTTCGAGTTGAGAACGGTAAATTAGAGCCCGAAATCGTATTGCTCGAGCGCTGAGCAGGGAGCAGGATGCAACTTCCCTGGCTACTCATGCCCATTGCTGCTACATTGCTTCCGCAAATTCCTCAAATTAGAAAGAGAGAAGAAGATGTACAGATTGCTCGTTGTGCTGGCTCTGGTTGTGGGAGTTCAGCTCGCGGCTGCCGCACAGGCACCCGCAAAATCCGCCGGCAAAACTGCCTCAACGTCCGCCGCCCAGAGCCCCTCCGGAGAGAAGGCTGCCGTCATGGCCCCTATCCACCAATTCGTAGACGGTTTCAACAAGGGCGACGTTCATTCAGCGCTGGGAGCGTGCGCCGAAGAGACCTACATCATCGACGAATTCGCGCCTTACCAGTGGAAGGGCGCCGGGGCCTGTGCCAAGTGGGCTAGCGACTTCGACGCCGACGCCAACAAGAACGGCATCACGGAGGGAGTAGTCACGCTCGGCGCTCCGAAACACCTGGACATCGTGGGCGATCGCGCCTATGTGGTCGTACCGGCGAGCTATAGCTACAAGCAGAATGGCAAGGCCATGAAGGAAACCGGCTCGACCCTGACGATCACGTTGCAAAAGAGCGCGAATGGCTGGCACATGACCGCATGGACGTGGACGAAGGGTAGCAGTTAGGGATAACTCCTGAGGGTGGTTTTTGCTGAGGCTGCATTCAACCGCTGCTGTAGAGTTCACCCGACTACAATTTTCCCGATTACCATTTCTTCATGGATCTGGTCCGCATCGCCGAGCTGCTTTGTCCTTTTCTCGGCGAGGACCAGCTGACTGACCGTCAGCTCGAGCAGATCTCCACCTATATCGATCTGCTTCTGCGCTGGAATGCCAGGATCAATCTCACGTCGGTGCGCGATCCGGAGGAGATCGTCACCCGGCATTTCGGCGAATCCTTGTTTCTTGCGCGCCATGTGACTGTTTCCGGCCGGGAGCTGCGCTGCATCGATGTGGGTTCGGGGGCCGGCTTCCCGGGGTTGCCAATCAAGATTTACCGTCCCCAGGTACAGTTGACGCTGGTCGAATCACAATATCGTAAGGCGATATTTTTACGCGAGGTCATCCGCGCCCTCGACCTGAGGGGCGCCGAAGTCTTTGCCGGCCGAGCCGAAGAGATGGCGGCAGATTCAGGCCGCTCAGCGGATCTGGTCACTATGCGGGCGGTGGAGCGCTTCGACGAAGTCCTTCCGGTCGCCGTGCGCCTGCTGGGTCACCAAGATCAGCCGGGAGTCCTGGCCTTGCTGGTAGGAGCGTCAGGGGTCAATCTTGTCAGCTGGTCGTTACCCCAGCTACGTTGGCGAGAGCCGATCGCGGTCCCGCAGTCTAAGAACAGCGTCCTACTGCTGGGCTCACCGACCATTAAACGCGAGGAAGCACCAAACTAGTAAACAGGTGCTAACTGGCAGCCTTCGAAGGGAAAAGTGGTCCAAATACCACATTTCCGCAGTCCCCAGCCTTGGCGAAGTGGGAGAATTCCGGCTCTCAGTTACCAGATTGGCACCTGTCGCCGCAATAATGAGTCACGGGTCAGAAGGGCTTTTCCACAAAGAATGCAGGTCTGGAACCTAAATAGTAAGGTGGACCAAAACACTTACCACGATCATGAGAACCCTCGCCTGCTAGTCAGAATGTCACCAAAAAATACCCTAGAGTGGAGCATAACTCTAGAATTCAACCTAAAATCACACTCTGATGAAAATCTTCTGCCGATACAAAATCCAGCCCAGAATCAAGAAAGTCAATACATACGTAAGCCCGTACAAAGCTGAGGCAGCATCTGGCGAGGCGATGGGCCTGTAGAACTGGTCAAAGATGTAGACCTTCAGCGGAATCATCCTGCCCTGAAAGCGCACCCTGACAATGTAGCTAAATTCTGCCACTAGCATTGACAGCGCATAAAGCGCCAGGGGGTTCATGCCCATGAACTGAAACGGCCTGCTCCAGCCTCTCCAGCGCTTGATATCCACCAGCCAGTAGCAAATACCCAGCATCACCATGGCGAATCCAGCGGTGAAAATCACATAAGAACTGGTCCACAGGTTCTTGTTGATGGGAAACGACAGGTCCCAGATCTTGCCGAGGACCAATCCCAGCACCCCGGCGATGATCAACCAGCGAAGTTTTATCATTGCGCTGTACGACGCGCGCAATAGGTCGCCTACAAAGACCCCCACAAGGCAGGTGGCCACGGCTGGGATATTGCTTAGCAGACCCTCGGGATCGAAGCGATGCTCGATCCATAGGTGTTCGTAGAGTAGTTTGCGATCGATAAAGCCGACCAGATTGCCGTTCATGGTGAGATTTCCCGCGCCAAATCCCGGCACCGGAATCAGCATAAGCGCGGCCCAATAACCGAAGAGGCAGGCGAGGATTGTTATCAGCCGTCCCGCGCGGCCCAGGTAGAGCACAACCATGCTGGAAACCAGATACACGATCGCGATCCGCTGCAAGACTCCATAGATCCGCAAGTGGTGGCCGGGGACAAAAAAGACCGGCACCGCATTCAGCGCCAGCCCGATGGCGAAGATGAGCAAGCTGCGCTTGACTGAGTGTGCCAGCAGGGAGGACTGCGTTGCTCCCTTCGCCTGGCGCGCGGCGAAGGAGAGGCTCATGGAAACGCCCACAATAAAGAGGAAAAAGGGAAAGACCAGATCAGTGGGTGTCCAGCCGTGCCAGGGGGCGTGCTCCAGAGGCCAGTAAACGTGCTCCCAGTCCCCAGCATTGTTGACCAGGATCATGCCCGCGATCGTCAACCCGCGAAAGACATCGAGCGAAACCAGGCGGGTAGAGACCGATTCGGCAGGACCCTGCGACAATTCCTGGCTTAGCTTTTCCGACGCGGTAGTAGTCGCCATCCGATGCTCCTCCCCAGCCGCGGATTGTACCCTACAAAACGGCCCGCCCGTGTTCCACGTGGAACAGCGAAAGCAATGAGCAAGCAGTAGCCCTCCTGCAGCACGTCGGGCAAAGCATATTGCAAGCTCTCAAAATTGCACTCCGTGAGTTGGATAATCCAGAGAATAGCGAGATCTGTCGACCGCTGTTTCCAACTTTCCCACTTGCAGTTTCCCCAGCCTCTTTTTGCACAACTTACACAAGAGTGCACAGAATTCATCATTGCTCCTCAACTCAACCTCGGTTACTCTCACGTAGCTCTCCGCGACTCGGAAGTACATGGGACGTATCATCGCCGTAGCTAACCAGAAGGGCGGCGTCGGCAAGACTACCACCGCCATCAATCTCGCAGCTTCCTTCGCCGCAGGAGAGGTTCCCACCCTGCTCGTAGACTGCGACCCACAATCCAACAGCTCCAGCGGAGTTGGCTTCGGGAGAGATCCCGAGCGGCTCAACATCTATCAGCTCCTCATGGGAGACGCACCCGCCGGGCAGATCATCCAGCCCACCGAGCTCGAGCATCTTTGGCTGATTCCTTCCAGCAAGGACCTGATCGGCGCTAACGTCGAACTGGTCGCGCAGGAGAATCGAGAATTTCGTTTGCGCGACGCGGTCGCTCCGCTGCGCGGCCGCTTCCCCTTCATCGTGCTGGACTGCCCGCCGGCGCTGGACCTGCTGACCCTGAATGCGCTGGTCGCCGCCGATTCCGTGCTGATCCCGATGCAGGCGGAATACTTCGCCCTGGAGGGAGTGAGCCAGTTGCTGGACACCGTGGAGCGCATCCGGCTGAGCTTCAATCCCGGCATCCGGATCGAAGGCGTGGTTCTGACCATGTTCGACGATCGCACCAACCTGGCGCAGCAGGTGGCCGAGGAACTACGCAGCTTTTTCGGCGACCAGGTGTTTACTACTTCGGTTCCCCGCAATATCCGGTTGGCGGAGGCGCCCAGCCACGGCAAGCCGGCGCTAGTCTATGACGTGCGGTCCAAAGGGGCGGAGGCCTACATCCGGCTGGCCAAGGAGATCATGGGGCGCGTGATGGCGGAGCAGCAGGCGGCGGAGGCGGTCGCGTCTGCGGCGCAGGAACCCACGCCGGCGCCTCAGGAAGTTGCATCGTAAGGCGAATATATCTTAGTGCGATATAAGTCTGATGGGGCAGGATTGTGTCGCCCAAATGGTTCGCGAGTCATCCGGGGCGAAGCGAGGGATCTCTGCATCTTCGTGGCAATGCGGTTATGAGGTGGTTTAGGGAGGTAGAGATTGGCGACCGTGATCAACCAAGACAGGAAGCGCGTGCTGGGCCGGGGCCTGAGTTCGCTGATTCCCGCAGCACGCGGAGACGCTGCTGCTGCAACCGCGGTCGCCGCCCTGGCGCCTGGGCCGGGAGAAAGCATCCACGAGATCGCAGTCGACAATATCGCCGAGAACCCTTTTCAACCGCGCACCCACATCCCGCCGGAGTCTCTGGCGGAATTGACGGAATCCATCCGCGTCTCCGGCGTGCTGCAGCCGGTGATCCTGCGCGCGCTCCCTGGGGGAAAATATCAGTTGGTGGCGGGACAGCGCCGCGTGCTGGCTTCGAAGGGCGCGGGCCGGACAACCGTGCCTGCGGTGGTGCGGCAGATGTCCGAGCAGGAAGCGATGGAGATCACCATCGTCGAGAACCTGCAGCGCGAGGACCTGAACCCCATCCAGCAGGCGCGCGCGTTTGAAACCCTCAGCCGCCAATTCGCTATGACCCAGGAGCAGATCGCGCAACGCACCGGGAAAGATCGCGCCTCAGTGGCGAATTACCTGCGCCTGCTGCGGCTTTCTTCGACGGCTCAGGAGGCGCTCAGCACAGGTCGGCTCACGGTTGGCCACGCCAAGGTCATCCTCGGATTGCCTACAGGCGAGGAGCAGGATCGCGTAATCAGCAAAGTTCTGGCGGAAGACCTGTCGGTGCGTACCACGGAAGAAGTCGTCGTCCAGATGCTCAATCCTCCGCCGCCCAAGGAGAAAGACGCGGCCAACAGCGAACGGCACGTCGATCCTAATGTCCGCGAGGCGGAACGGGAACTCGAACGCGCCCTCGGTTGCCGGGTGCAGATCCACGATCACAACGGCCGGGGGAAGATCCTGATCGAATACAAGTCGCTGGAAGACTTTGACCGCGTCGTGGACGCGTTAGGCAAGTAGGAACTGTGATCGAGTGAAGTGTGAAGGGCACGGCTGATGTGTGCTCGTACCTTCCCGAAGAGGGCAAAACGCAAGGTCTTTCGACTCGGACGGGGCTTGTTATTCCCCTTCCTCGCTCAAGATGACACTCTTGGATTCGAGCGGCCAAGGAGTGCCGCCTCCGTTTCGGCTTTACCAGCTTCTACAGCCGCACTCTCGCGCAGTTCCTTTACGCGCCCTGCCATCGCCCACTTCAGTTCTTCGACGCCTTCGCCCGTCACCGCCGAGATCGGATACAGCTCGTACGGATGCTTCTTGCTTTTGCAGAAGCGTTTCAGCTTGGCCACCTTCTCCTTGTTGGCGATGTCGACCTTCGACGCCACCGCCATCATGGGCTTGTGTTCCA
Source organism: Terriglobales bacterium (assembly GCA_035624455.1). Classification (NCBI taxonomy): domain Bacteria; kingdom Pseudomonadati; phylum Acidobacteriota; class Terriglobia; order Terriglobales; species Terriglobales bacterium. The sequence continues at coordinate 8,205 of DASPRM010000151.1, read as the reverse complement.
GGCCGGCGCCAAAGCTCTCCAGTTCATTCATGATGACTTCGAAGTCTTTGATGGGATCGGGACGCCCGCTGGAATCGGAAACATCCACAAGATGCACCAGCAGCCGAGTGCGCTCGATGTGCCGCAGAAACTGCGTGCCCAAACCTGCGCCCTCGTGTGCCCCTTCGATCAGCCCCGGGATGTCGGCCACGACAAAGCTGATCATCTCCGGCTCTTCGCCTACCGCCACCACGCCGAGATTCGGCTCGAGGGTAGTGAACGGATAATCCGCGATTTTGGGACGCGCGGCCGAAATGCGAGAGATTAGTGTCGATTTACCAACGTTGGGATAGCCGACCAGGCCCACATCAGCGAGCAACTTGAGCTCCAGCCTCAGGACGCGTTCTTCGCCCGGCCGTCCGGGCTCGCACTCGCGCGGCGCCTGATGCGTGGAGGTCGCAAACTGCGCGTTGCCGCGTCCGCCGCGTCCGCCACGCGCCACTACGATGCGCTCGTCCGGATGGGCAAAGTCGTGAACCAGTTCGCCGTTCGCATCGTCGTAAACGATCGTACCGACGGGCACTTTGAGAACGATGCTCTCGCCTTCGCGTCCGGTGCGCTTCGAGCCCTCACCGTGGCGTCCGCGCTCAGCCTTGTATTCTGGATTGAAGCGGAAGTGAACCAGGGTGTTGTGGCGCTCGCTCGATTCCATCAAGATGTCGCCGCCGCGCCCGCCGTCGCCACCCGAGGGACCCCCGCGGGGCACAAATTTCTCGCGGCGAAAGGCAACGCAACCGTTGCCACCGCCGCCCGCCTGGATGCGGATCTTGGCCTCATCGATGAACACACAACCATGTTACAGGAGAGCAGGGAATCATCGGGTAATCGGGCAAGTGGTAGGGCAAACTGTAACAGCATTGACGAGAAGCTCCGTCTTAGACAAAAAAGGAGAAAAACGGGTGCGCGGAACTGCTGCCGCGACACCCGCTGGGTGGGTGATACGGAATGGGGAGAGCTTATCTGGGGCCGAACGGCATCACCCAGAATTCTTATTGTTGTTACGAAATCCGGAACAGCGCTGGCATCTTGGGCAGGAGAAACACCAAGGGCCGGCATTCCGCCGGCCCTACGTATCTTTGTCGCAGTCGCACTCAGTCAGAGTGAGAAGCTCTCGGAACTTACTTCTTGCTGGGGGCGATGGCTTCCTTTGCGGTCTTGGCGACACGGAACTTCACGACGGTCTTCGCAGGAATCTTGATCGGCTCGCCAGTCTGCGGGTTCCGGCCCATGCGTGCCTTGCGGTTGGACTTCACCAAACGGCCGAGGCCAGGAATGATAAACACCCCGCCCTTCTTGGTCTCCTTTACGGCAGTCTCCGCCAGCGACTCCAGCAACGCTGCCGCTTGTTTGTTGTGAACGCCCACCTTCTCCGCCAGGTGGCGCACCAGTTGTGTCTTGGTCATGCCAGCTGCCATGAATCCTCCTTCAGGATTGAGTTTTCGAGTGCAGGTTGATAACCAGCAGGGGACAAGATACACGTTTTGTCCGCAATCCATGCGGGTTTTCAAGGGCTGCAATGAAAAAACCTGTGGAAAACCCGCGATTTTAGCGGTTTTGGGAAGGATAGCAGCTTGAAAGCCGCGCAGAATCTAGCGAAACCGAAGCTCAAGCAAGCATGGGTCTGAGGTCCAAGGGTGGGTGGCCGCTGTTCAGCTGCCAAATGACAGTTCGGTGATCCGGGATTTCGGGTCGAACCGTGCTATCCCCGCTCAACCGAGCTGTATTGCCCGGGCTTTGGTGATGGCTGGAATTTTTCGCAGCTCAGCCAGAACCTTTTCCGGAGCGGGCGTGTCGACTTGTATCACCGAAACCGCTTCCACATCTCCGGACGGGCCGGATGGGCCGGGCTCCTCCACTCTGCCCAACGAAAAGCTGGCGATATTGATCTGATGTTCCCCAAGAATGGTTCCGATGCGTCCGATCACCCCAGGCACGTCGCGGTTTCGCAGGAAAATCAGATCATGGGCCAGGGGCGCCTCGATATCGAGGCCGTCGACGCTCAATATCCGCGGCGAACGGCCGTGCAGGACCGTTCCGGCAACGGTGTGCTGGCCCACTCCTGTCCGCAATGTGACCTCGATGACATCGCCGGCCCCGCCGCCCGCGGTCGTCTTCTCTTTAGCCGATTCCCGCACCCTCACGCCACGCGATCCCGCGATAGCCTCGGCGTTCACCAGGTTTGCTTCCTCGGCGAGCATGGAATTCAGTACTCCCATGGTGACGGCATTCCGCAGCAACTGAGTCTGCCAGTTTGCCACCCGCCCGGTGTAGCGCAGAGCGATCTCCCGAACTCCGCCTTCTTCGCCGGTGGCCTGCGCCAGAAACGCTCCCAGCCGTTGCCCCAGTGTGATGAAAGGCTGCATCTGCACGTATTCTTCGTAAGAAACCGAAGGCACATTCACTGCGTTCTGAATCACTCCCCGGCTCAGGTATTCGCGCACCTGCTTGGCGATCTGAACTCCCACCGCCTCCTGGGCTTCGTGGGTAGAGCCGGCGATGTGCGGCGTTGCCACCACATTCTCCAGAGGAAAGAGGGGAGTGTTTTTGGGGGGCTCTTCCAGAAAGACATCGATGGCGGCACCGGCCACGTGCCCGCTCTTGATCGCCTCTGCCAGCGCCGCTTCGTCCACCAGTTCACCGCGCGCACAGTTAATGATGCGCACTCCCTTCTTCATCCTGGCAATCGAAGTTGCATTGATGAAGCCCGCCGTCTGTGGAGTAAGCGCCATGTGGAGGGTCAGGTAGTCGGATTGGGCGAAGACCTCGTCCAGGTTCTTGAGCTCCACTTTGTTCTCACGCGCTATCTCCGGCGAGATGTACGGATCGTGTGCGATGGCGGTCATCTCGAACGCGCGGGCGCGGCGGGCTACTTCCATGCCAATTCGCCCCAGTCCAATGATGCCGAGAGTCTTGCCGCGAAGCTCCCGCCCCTCCAGCGACTTCTTCTCCCATTTCCCGGACTTGGTGAGTTCACTGGCGCGGCAAAGATGGCGCGCGAGGGAGAGCATCAGTCCAAGAGTGTGCTCGGCGACCGCGACAGCGTTGGCGCCCGGTGTGTTCATGACCGCGATCCCTTTGCGCGTGGCCGCTTCTAGCTCAATATTGTCCACACCGATGCCAGCGCGCCCGATTACGCGCAGCTTGGGGGCGTGCTCGAGCAGATCAGCCGTGACTTTAACCGCCGAGCGCACGATAAGCGCATCGGCATCCGCGAGCGCCGAAGGCAGCTGGCCTGCGGGAATTTGATCAGCAGTAACGATGGTCCAGCCCGGTTCCTGCCGAAGCACATCAATGGCAGCGGGAGAAATCTTCTCAGCGACAACAATCTTCATGAACGAGATTAGAAATGGTAAGCAGGTAAATTGTAATTGGTAATCTGAAAGGCAGCACCGAGCAATTAGCAGTGAGCATGCACAGGCTATCTCCTAGGGGTAAGCAATCAGGGGGCCGCCCACAGCGGCGTGGTAATGAAATCGCTACCCTGCATCAGGCGGACACAGATGTCAGAGTAGGCGCCGCCGATCTCGCATAGACTTGCTGCGCGGCCCGCACTCCAGCGCCGAATTCCACCTGCGCCCCTCGCAAGGAAGCCAGAATCTGTTCCAAGGCAGCGATTACCGCGATCGTGTCCATGTAGTCGTAATAACCGAGATGCGCAATGCGGAACAATTTTCCTTTCATTTCTCCCTGTCCGTTTGCGATCACTGCGCCAAATTGTTCTCGGAACGCCTTCACGATGGCGCTTGAGTCCATGCCGCCGGGCGGAACCAGCGCTGTCACCGCAGCCGATGGCGAGGAAACCGCGAACTGGCCGAGACCGAGCGCCGCAGCCGCTGCGCGAGTCATCTCGGCAGCCACTTCGGCGTTGTTGATGAGAGCCACCCGGCCTGCAGCCAAGTCTCCATCGCCGCAGTCGCGGATATAGTCCAGGGCCGCACCCAGTGCCGCGACCAGCGCGGTCGCAGGTGTGTAAGCTGATTCGCCCTTTGCTGCTGCCTTGCGCTCTTTGCGAAGATCAAAGTAGAAGCGTGGCTGTTTGGCGCTCACCATGCGCTCCCACGTCCGCGAACTCACGGCGCAATAGGCGAGGCCTGGCGGGATCATGACAGCCTTCTGCGAGCCGCCGATGATGATGTCGATTCCCCAGCCGTCCACGTCGAAGTGGGTCGTGCCCAGTCCAGTGATGGCGTCTACTACAAGCAGAGTGTCACTCCTGCCCTTTAGCAGCCGGGCGACACCTGCGACATCATGGCGCACCCCGGTGGAGGTCTCACTAGCCTGCATATAGACGACGCGCGTTTCGGGTGCGAGCTTCGCGGCAATCGCGTCCAGAGGAACGGTTTCGCCGTAGGCTGCGGTCGCCAGATCAACCTGGCAGCCATACGCCTGGGCGAGATCGCGCCAGCGTTCGCCAAACTTTCCCGCTGTGATGACCAGCACGCGGTCACCGGGTGAGGTCAAATTCGACACCGCGGCCTCCATCGCTCCGCTGCCGGAGGCGGCGAGAAGAATTACATCGTTCCTGGTTCCAATGAAGGTCTGTAAATCCGAGAGCACGCGACTGTAAAGCGCGCGAAAGTCCGCGGTGCGGTGATGTACGTTCGCCGCTGCCATGGCCATCTGCGCGGCAGGCAACAGCTGGGTGGGACCGGGAGTAAACAGACGGTTCTTGCGAAGCATATTTCTGCTCACCACCAAATCGGATTGCACTCGCACTTTCCCCACGAGAGCAATAAAAGACTATCACTTGTGTGTGACGCGAACACTCCCGTCCGCGGCCGTTCGTCCACCATCACTATAATGGTCCGGCACCTGACTGCCCAGCTTTCGGAGCACTCATGACCATCACTGAGCAAATCCAAAAAGATATGACCGAGGCGATGAAGAGCCGCAGTGAACTTCGCCTCTCCACTCTGCGCATGATGAAGACGGCGATCAAGAATCGCGAGATCGAAAAGCGTGGCCCGCTCGACGACAAGGAGACCATCCAGGTGCTGAGCACGCTGATCAAGCAGCGCAAGGATTCCATCGAGCAGTTCGTCAAAGGCGGACGCCAGGAACTGGCCGACAAAGAGCAGGCGGAAATCGCGATTATCGAGGGCTATCTGCCGAAAGCAGTAGGCGAGTCAGACATTGTTTCCATGGTCCGCGCCACCATTGCCGAAATGGGTCCGGTCACGATCAAAGACATGGGCACGGTCATGAAGAACGTTATGACGAAGTTCGCGGGCGCGCGCGTAGACGGCAAGCTGGTCAGCGAGACAGTCAAAAAGGAACTCACACCGAAATGACGGCGTGATTCAGGCTCTCGCACCGCCAACTTGAAACTTACCTCCAGAGACCGCAAACTTACCTGAATATGGCCACGACTCAGCAACTCTCGGCGGCGGTACGTGCGAAGTACGAGCCGGTGATCGGGCTGGAGGTCCACGTCCAGCTCCTGACCGAGAGCAAGATCTTCTGCCAGTGCTCGGCGAAATTTGGCGCCCCTCCGAACACCAACGTCTGCCCGGTCTGCCTGGGTCTTCCCGGAGCCCTGCCAGTCTTGAACCGCAAGGCGGTGGAATACGCAGTTCTGGCGGCCAAGGCGCTCCAGTGCAGGGTAAACGAGAACTCGATTTACGCCCGCAAGAACTATTTCTATCCTGACCTGCCCAAGGGCTACCAGATCTCGCAGTATGACCGGCCGCTTGCCGAATTTGGCCACATTGATCTCAGGCTCGGCGGCTCGGCGAAGAAGATCGACATCACCCGCCTTCACCTTGAGGAGGACGCCGGCAAGAGCCTGCACGAGGGCTTCCCCGATTCCGCGGAGAACACCTACCTCGATCTGAACCGCTGCGGCACGCCGCTGATCGAGATTGTCAGCGAACCCGATATGCGCTCGCCGGACGAAGCTTACGAATACCTGACCAGACTCAAAGAAATCATCCTGTTTACCGGCGTAAGCGACTGCAACATGGAAGAAGGATCACTGCGCTGCGATGCCAACGTCAGCGTGCGGCCAGCGGGCCAGAAAGAGTTCGGCACCAAGGCAGAAGTGAAGAACGTGAACTCCTTTCGCTTCATCCGTGAGGCCCTGGAGTACGAAATCGAGCGCCAGATCGAGCTGATTGAATCCGGCGGCAAGGTCGAGCAGGAAACGCGCCTCTACAACCCCCAACAGGGCAAGACCTATGCCATGCGCACCAAAGAGCGCGCTCACGACTACCGCTACTTTCCCGAACCCGACCTGCTTCCGCTGGTCGTGGACGCCGCCTGGCAAGCTGAAATCGAACGTCAGATGCCCGAATTGCCCGACGCCCGCCGCTCTCGCATGGTCGCCGAATACGGGATCACGGAATACGACGCGGGCGTGCTCACCGTCAGCCGAAGCCTCGCCGATCAATTTGAAGAAGCCGCCCGTGCTGCCAAAAACCCCAAGCGCGTGGCGAATCTCGTGCAGAGTGAGCTCATGGGGCGCCTGAAAGGCGCGGGTCTGGAGATCGATCGCTCACCGATCTCCATGAAAGGAGTGGCAGCTTCCGCTGACCTGGTCGAATCGGGCGCTATTTCCGGCAAGATGCTCAAGGAGCTGTACGACCTTGCTTTCGCCCGCGGAAAAGATTTTCCGGCAGTTTACGAAGAGGAGGGCCGGCCGCAGCAGTCAACCGACACGGGCGCACTCGACAAGATCATCGACCAGGTACTGGCCGCTAATCCCAAGCAGCTCGAACAGTACCGCGCCGGCAAGACCACGGTGAAAGGCTTCTTCGTTGGCCAGGTTATGAAGGCGTCTAAGGGCCAGGCCAATCCCGCACTGGTGAACGAGTTGCTCGACAAGAAGCTGGCATAGGCTCCCCCAGCTGCCCCAGGTTCGCGCCGTGCAGTTCGGCGCTAACGTGGGCGAGTCGTGGACCGGATTCCTCCTAGTACTTCAGCCCAGCCGCCTGCGAGAGAAATCCTACGAGCGGGCTGATGCGCTTGCAGCTTTTCACGAAATCGCCCATGAATCGTGAACTGCAAACCGTGGTGTCCGGAAATTTAGACCATGCAATAAAGCTTCTGCGCTTCAGGTCTTCAATATGGGGATGATCGCAAGGATAGCCACGTGGCGGACGGCTCAGGCTGTCACCTTCCTCGCTTAGTCCGCGGCGAGCCAGTTTCCACGCCTCCGGCTTTTGGACAATCGCATCCCGGATTTTCGCCAGGGCCTGCGGATCCGGACGCCAGGATCCGCCCGCCACAAAACAGCCTTCCGGTTCGAGGTGCAGGTAAAATCCGGGCGCGTGAATCTCTTTCCTGCCTGATGCATGCGAAAAATGCATGCCGACATGACTCTTGTAAGGGCGCTTGTCGGGAGAGAAACGGATATCACGATACACGCGCATCAGCGACCCGCCGCTGGGCCGCGCATCGGCCACCAGCCAGGGACTGATCTTGTGCAGGGGCTCTGCCAGGTCAATAATGAACTGCAGGCAGGGATCCCGCACCAATGACTCGTATCGCGACTTATTGCGCAAAAACCAATCGCGCCGATTGTTCCGCTTCAGCTGCCGCAAGAAATCGAAAAGTTCAGTCGTGAAGTATTGTTTCCCAGCCATGGCCTTTCTGACTGCCGATTGAGGATTGCTGACTACTAATGACTACTTTTCTCAGTTGTGCTTGATCAGCTCTCCCGTCTTCTTCCCCGTCAGGTCGTTGTAGAGCATCTCGATAAACTTATCGGTACTGACGAAATCTCCAGAATACTTCTCGTATCCTGCCAGCACTCTTTCCTGCTTGAGTTGCTCCAGGGACTTGCCCTGATCGATTCCCTTTTGCACTCGAGCTGTCGTCTCCTTGAGCATGTCCAGATATGGCTTCATATCAGCAACAGTCGAAAGCGGTCCATGTCCCGGAATGATCTTGGTATCCGGCGATACCGTAGCGCTCACCTTCTCCACGGCTGCAATCATGCCCTTCACACTGCCGCCGCTGTCCAGATCAATAAACGGAAAGCCGTAGGTGACAAAATCGTCGCCCATGTGCACCACGTTCGACTTGGTGAAAAAAATCACGCTGTCGCCATCGGTGTGGCCATTGGGGAAGTAGATGGCGCGGATCTCCTCGCCATTGAGGAAGACCGTGGCACGATCATTGAAGGTGATGATGGGCAGGGCGTCCTTAGCCGCCGGCTCGACCTTC
>DASPRM010000150.1 GCA_035624455.1 Terriglobales bacterium | reverse complement strand
TCATCCGAGTTAGGCGCCAGTTGCAAGGCTCGCTGCAATTCGGCGATTGCTTCTGTCGATTTTCCGGTAGCGCCATAGACCGAGCCCAAAGCAAAATGAACTTCGGGTAGATTGTCGTTCAGCCGCGCCGCCTGCTCCGCCGCACCTACAGCCTTATCCGCCCAACTCGTATCCTTGCTTTCCTTGTACATCCGCAGGCTGGCATCGGCGATTCCCGTGTAGGCGAGGGCGAATTCGGGATCCTGCTTGCGGGCCTTGTCGAAGTAATCGATCGCCACCTGCGCGCCTTTGGCGTCGAGCTTGCCGCGCATCGCATTCCGGCCCTGCAGATAGAGCTGATAGGCGCCGATATTCTCCGTCGGATGCGCGCTGGTTCTCGCCAGCTCCTCGTTGCTGAGTTTCAGCTCCAGCGCCGAGGTTACCTTGTTATAGATCTGATCTTCCAGGGTGAGCAGGTCACCGCTCACGCCGGAAAATTCCTGTGTCCACAGCCGCTGACCGGACTTGGCATCGTCCATGTTCATCACGATGCGCAGCTTGTCGCCCGCGCCCTGGATCGTGCCGCTAACCACCAGGTTGACGCCCAGCGCCTTGCCAATCTCCGCCACCGAGTCGGCGTTCTTGCCCAATTTCTCCAGCGCCGACGACGATGCCACGCGCACGTCTTTCAACTGGAAGAGCTTGGCAGTAAGAGCTTCGACCACGCCGTTGGCGATGTAGTCGAGCGAGCCCTGGTCGCCGGCGATCTTGAGCGGCAGCACCGCAACGTACTTGGCGTTGGCCGCAGATTCCTGCGCGGCGGTTTCGCGGTGCCGCAACTTGATGACGAGTGGTGTAGCCACGGCGATGGCCAAGGCGAGGGCAACCACTCCCACCAGGACGCCCCGGCGCTTGCTGACCGTGACCTGCAACCTCGGAATTCCGATCGACATGCTCTGCGCCGCCGCAGAGGGCCCCCGGCCGGCGTTGATATCGTCCAGGATTTCCTGCGCGCTCTGGTAGCGGTTGGCGGGATCGCGCTCCAGGCACTTCATGATGAGGTGCACCAGCCAGTCCGGCACCTCGGGATTGATGTTCTTGGGACTGGGCGGGGCCTCATTGGCCCGCTTGTACATCATGGTGAGCGTGGTCTCGTTCTGGAAGGGAACGTCGCCGGTGACCATCTCGTAGATCACCAGCCCTAAAGCGTAAAGATCGGTGCGGGCATCAACCTTCTTGCCCTCGACCTGCTCCGGCGCCATGTAGCGCGGCGTGCCGAGGAGCTCGCCGGTCATGGTCATGCCACCCTCTTCGCCCAGCGACTTGGCCAGACCGAAGTCGGATACGTAAACGTTGTCCGCCTGGTCGAGCATGATGTTCTGCGGCTTGAAGTCCCGGTGGACCACGCCTTCGTTTTGCGCTGCCTGGAGCGCAGCGCACAGCTGGCGCGCGATATGCAGCGCGCGAGCGACCGGCAGACGGCCGGTCTTACGCAGCAGATCGCTCAAATCCTGGCCGTCGATGTAGGCCATGGAAATGAACTTCATGCCCGCGGCGTCGCCGAGGTCGTGGATGCGCAGGATGTTCTTGTGGGAGATCTTGCTGGCCAGCAGGAGCTCCTGCTTGAAGCGCATCATGGACTCGGGATGAACGGTCAATTCGGGGCGAATCAGCTTGAGCGCGACGGTGCGATCAAGATCCTTGTCGTAGGCTTTGTAAACCGCTCCCATGCCGCCCTGGCCGAGCAGTTTCTCCACCTGGTAGCGCGGTCCGAAATCGATTTGTCCCTGGGCTGCGGCGGTCGCGCCAAAACCAAAGCCCACTGCGGTGGGAGCATTGGAGTAGGCAGAGCGCGAAAACGGCAGGGCAGTAGGGGCGTCGGAAGATGGACCTACCCAGGTCTGCGCGTCGGAAGGAGCTGTGGGCGGCTTGATTGGACCGGCCCAGGTTTCATCGGTCCCAGAGCGGGGTGAGGCAGGCTTTGAGTTAGGCGCCCAGGTCTCGTCCGCGGATGCTGCTCGTGTTCCTCCAGCCCAGGTTTCGGCTTCTACGCTGACCACCAGCGACGAGCCACACTTCAGGCAGCGCGACACCGCGTCGGAATTCTCAGCGCCACATTTAGGACAGGTCATTGGAAGGCCCACCCACCTTCCGGGGAGGAGACAACCGACCGATTATTCTGCAGATGGCAGCGCCCTGCAAGCGTAAACCATATTCCAGCGCTACTTTGGACATCACCTGGCGGGGACTCGGCTCAACTCGCCATAATTGGCGCCTATTTTACCCCCTTGGCAGGGGCTGCGCCACAACATTGCGTCTCGAAGTGCGCAAATGCAGCCTCGAGTTTCCATTCCAGCTGGGCCTTGGGGTTGCCGGCCAGCCACTTTCGGCACCCTTCGGATGTCGAGGCAGCGGCCGGGTTGTCGGCTGTGCAGGCGGCTATGCGGTGGAAAGTGCCAGCATCCGACCACAGGCTTTCACCCTTGAGAAATGAATATTCCAGGCTGTGCCGGGAAATCCGCTTCAGCTCCGCATATTTCAGACCATAAGTCTGCGTCGCCCGCAAATATTCTTGGGTCATGTCGGAGCGCGATACGCCCTCGTCGTCGGTGGCCAGCACCACCGGCACACCATATTGGAGATAAAGCGGCAGAGGATGAGGGTCGCCCTTTACGCCAAGAATCAGGTCATTGCTGGTAAGGCAGATTTCGACGGCTACATGATGAGCGGCCATCTCGCGCAGGAGTTCAAAGGGATCATCTTCATAGGGCAAGTCCACGCCGTGCCCGATGCGCTGCGCTCCTCCGCGGCGGATCGAATCACGAATATGGAAGCGCAACCCGTCGGGGGGAACCAAACCCATCGTCAACTCGCCGGCATGCATGCTGAGGCGCACATGTGGATATTGCTTGCGCAGAAACTCGAACATTTGCATGTGCAGGCTGAAGTCGTGCATAGGAACGTACCAATCCTCGGGCATCACCGGGTTCACGCTGATGATGCGCGGATCCTGAGCGGCAAGCTCAAATCCTGCAAGGATGGCGGCGAACACCTGTGCGGGAGGCAAGCCGCGAAGCACTTCAAATTCGTACCGGATGGTGACCGCGCACCCGGGGTCTGCGTTCGTTGTTCCGCAGTGCAGCAACTGGCGCATTTTAGCCTCGGCTGCATCCAGGTTCGCACGCGAAGTCGCAACCACTCGGGCGAGACCGCCATTCAGCATCTTTTGTTGCAGCGTCTTTAAGTCGGAATCCCATCCGATGCTCGCTCCAAAACGTGCCGCTTCTCCCCATTCCGGTCCGACGATCAATTCCAGATACATTTCGTTTTGCCGTCCGGCGCGCGCTGCCACTTCCGCCAGCTCTTCTCCCATGTGATTCGCAGCTACGGGAAGAAATTTAGGAAAGGTGCGAAAGAAATGATCGTGTCCGGATTCCGAGCCGGGCACAAATTGGTACATCGAGAGCGCGCCCAGGGCGGCACTGTAAAGCTGTGGATCAGTCAGCAACTGTTTTGCGGGAATCGTTGCTTTTTCACAGGGAGATGGCGAGAAAGCGTTGGAGGTGCGGTCGATACAATAGCCGTCGTCGGCAGCCCATTGAATAAAACTCTCCGCATAAATAGAGCCGACCAGGTGATTGTGCAGATCTCCTCCCTTGGGAAAGTTGCGCAAAAACTCCAGCAGCAAGCCGGGCTGGCTGCGGACGGAATCAAGATAGTGAGATGCGCGCTCTTCCGGAGTTTGCAGCGAAGCAGCGGGCGCTGGCGGCGTGCGCACCGGAGCAGGTCGGCCACGATGATGCTGTGCCAGGCAAAGCGAACTCCCCAGCAAAACCAGGACAAGCAGACGCGCCCCAAGCCTCAAGCAATCCTCCTGACGGTGAGTGGAGGGATTGTAACGTAAGCTAGAAAGACTGCAGATCGGAACCACCTTTGGCCTGTCATCTTGAGCGAGGGCCGGCATTCAACAACTCCGGCCCGAGTCGAAAGATCTTGCGGTACTTCGGATGGTCAGGCTCAACATGGCAAGCACGAAAGCCCTAATTCATGTCGTGATACCATCCGAAACAGTTGCTCTTTTTGAGCATTTTAGAGAACTGCTTTATTGGCCATCTGCGCACAGTGCGGAAAAGAGTTCCCCTCATCGACCATGGGACAACCTCAGCAGACCTGCGCGGACTGTCAGCGCTCGCACCCTCCGGTCGCGCAACCAACCCCACTCCGACGCCAGCCCTACAGCTATCGCGACCTGTTCCTGTCTTTAACCGGAGTTCTTGTCGGCCTGAACATCCTTGTCTACCTGCTGATGGTGTTGAAGGGCGCGAGTCCAACCAGTCCCACAGCCGAGCAAATCATTCGCTGGGGGGCCAACTATGGTCCGCTGACCATGAATGGCCAGTGGTGGCGCCTGCTGACGTGTGCGTTCGTGCACATCGGAATCCTCCACCTGGCGTTCAACATGTGGGCGCTGCTGAATGTGGGATACCTTTCCGAGGTCATTTACGGCAAGCGCACCTTCCTGCTGATTTATCTGGGCACGGCAATTGCCGGCAGCCTGGGAAGCCTGGTGCGGAGTCCGGTAGCGGTGAGCGCTGGCGCTTCCGGCGCCATCTTCGGCATAGCGGGTGCGCTGATAACCACGCTGCATTTCGGCCACCTGCCGTTTCCACGGCAAGCCGCGGGATCGCTATTGCGCAGCTTGTTGATCTTTGCCGGATACAACCTGGTCTTTGGAATCGTCCAGCCTGGTATCGATAACGGCGCGCACCTCGGAGGCTTCATTTTTGGACTGCTTGCGGGCGCAGCGTTGGGGCGCCACCTGGGGGCAAGCGAGCCGGCGCAGCAATTCCGCCGCGTCATTCTGGTCGGAGGAGTTGCCGTCTTGCTCGCCGCAGGCGCCCTGGTATGGAAGAAGGATGGCTACCTGGCGCAATTGGAGAGTGCACGCGAGGAGCTGAATTCCGGGAAAACCGATCAGGCTCTGCGAACCCTGAACGTTCTCAGGCAGCGCAAGCCCGGCGATCCGGCGGTGCTGTTGCTTCTTGGCGATGCCTACGTACGCAAGGGCCAGATGGATGAGGCGGAGAACACGCTGAAGCAGGTGGTTCAGTCGAATCCACAATCCGCGGTGGCGTGGGATTCGCTCGGCCATCTTTATTTCAAGCAGGCGAAGTGGGAAGAAGCAAGCGACGCCTTTGCCAAAGCTGCGCAATTTGATCCCAAAGCTGCCGATAGCTGGTATTACCTGGGATTGACGCTGCAACGGCAGGATCGACATGCCCAGGCCATCGAAGCCTTGCGAACCGCCGTAAAACTGCGGCCCGATAGTGGCGTAGCCGCTTACGCCTTAGGAATTTCGGCGATGAGCCTGAAGCGCTACGACGAAGCGATTGCTGCCTTTCAGCAAGCGGTCAAGGCAAAACCGAACGACGCCGACTGGCATACCTGGCTGGCCAACGCCTACGACGCTAAAGGTATGCAGAACGAATCTCAGGCTGCCTACCAGCGCGCCCTGGAATTGCGAACCGCACAGATGCGGCAGAAAAGGATTCCGAGATAGATCTTCTCAGCCCACCGGATGAAGATGGTAATCGTCTTTGGGAACGATCCGCCCATCGCGCATATAGATCCGGCGATCGGCAAACTCCGCGGCGTCAGGGTTGTGCGTGATCATCAGCACCGTCTGCCCCAGCTCCTTGTTGGACTGTTGCAACAACGTCAGGACGGTTTCCGAATTCTGCGTATCGAGATTGCCGGTGGGCTCGTCCGCCAGGATGATGGCCGGCTTGTTGACCAGCGCGCGCGCCAGCGCTACCCGCTGCTGTTCTCCTCCCGACAGCTCGGAGGGCCGGTGGGTCAGGCGCTTCTCGATCCCAAGTAATTGCGTGATGCGCTGGAAATACGCCGGATCCAGGGTGCCGTTTTTTCCCGCGATATCCTGAGCGATGCGAATGTTCCCCAACGCATCGAGAGTGGGCAGCAGATTGAATTTCTGGAAAACAAAACCAATCTTCGACTTGCGCACGCGCGTCCGCTCGGCATCGGAAAGCTCGGTGAAGTTCACGCCGTCGAGCATAACCATTCCAGAGTCGCTCCGGGTCAGGCCACCGAGAATGTAGAACAGCGTGCTCTTTCCGCTGCCGGAGGGGCCCAAAATCGCAACGAATTTCCCCTTCTCGACCGACATCGAAACCCCGCGCAATGCCGGCACTTCAACCTTGCCCACGTGGTAGGACTTACGAACGTCTTGAACTTCGATGATGGCCGCCATCCAGGATTGATCTTACACGATGAACGCGCGGCCTCAGGCGGCACGCGGCTTCAATGCGAATGGCCCGCTTCGCTGGCGAAGCACCTGTGCTGTTTGCTGACTGCTGTTTGCTGACGGCTATTTTTTCTGCCACTCGCCGCTCCCTGCGGCATCTGTAGAATATACGTTCGGACGCTCACCAGTACTTAGCTATCGAATATCTCCACACGCTCTCATATAAAGGAGAACATCCCGATGAATCAGTCCACCTCAGCCGTTGCCACACGAGACGAGTTAGCAGCGGGAAGAACCTATCCCGCAAAAGCCTTTGGCGCCCAATCCCCAAACTCGGGCCTCGCGCCGCTGGCAATCAAGCGCCGCGCTCCACGGCCCCAGGACGTGCAGATCGAAATTCTTTACTGTGGGGTTTGCCACTCCGACCTGCACACCGTGCGCAATGAGTGGGAAAACTTCATGGCCACGGTCTACCCCTGTGTTCCCGGTCATGAAATCGTGGGACGTGTGACCAAAGTTGGCAGTGCGGTCAAGAAATTCAAGGAAGGCGACTACGCCGCCGTCGGTTGCCTGGTCGATTCCGACCGCACCTGCGCCAACTGCCGCGCAGGAGTAGAGCAGTTCTGTGAAAGCGTGCCCACATTCACCTATAACGGCGAAGACAAGATACTCGGGGGCGTCACTTACGGCGGCTATTCCGACAGCATGGTGGTGGACGAAGCCTTCGTGCTGCGCGTTTCCAACCAGGCAAATCTCCCAGGCACAGCTCCGCTGCTCTGCGCCGGCATTACGACTTATTCACCGCTGCGCCACTGGAACGTGCGGAAAGGACAAAAAGTGGGCGTCGTGGGCCTCGGCGGCCTGGGCCACATGGGAGTGAAATTCGCCAAGGCATTCGGCGCGCATGTGGTTCTGTTTACCACCTCGCCGAACAAGATTGCCGACGGATTGCGGCTCGGCGCGGATGAAGTCGTGGTCTCCAGGAACGATGCCGAAATGCAGAAGCACCGCGGCAGTTTCAACTTTATTCTCGACACCGCCTCCGGCGATCACAACGTCAACGCCTATCTCGACCTGCTGAAGCTTGACGGGACGCTCACGATGGTCGGCGCATCGCCGAATCCGCTGCCCATCTCAGCGTTTAGCCTGCTCTTTGGGCGGCATCAACTGGCGGGTTCTCTTATCGGCGGTCTGCGCGAGACCCAGGAGATGCTGGATTTCTGCGCCGAGCACGGCATCACCTCCGACATCGAAATGATCCCGATTCAGCAGATCAATCAGGCTTACGAGCGGCTGCTGAAAGGCGATGTGAAGTACCGCTTCGTGATCGACCTGGCATCGCTGAAATAGAAGCTGCCGGCGAACTGGTGTGGGACAGCCAATATTGCCTGTCCCCCCTGGATCAACAACCTTCACGCTGTCATCTTGAGCGAGGACCGGGTGAAGCGATCCCCGTCCGAGTCGAAAGACCTGGTGTTTATGGACCCGGAGGGTGCCCCATCCTAGCCCGTCTTTGGCTAGGGTCAGAGGTCGAGGCGCAGCCTCGACAGGGCGCCCCATAACCACCCCCGTGACTTCCATCACAGACCCCAGTGAGGTTCCACCCCTAAGCTTCTCTGAGAAAACAAACCTCCATGTCTGCCCGACTCACCATCTCCGAAGTCGCGCCCGAATCCCCACCTCAGGCCCGACCAAAGAAGAAACTCATCCGCCGCCTCAAGTCCGACCGCTCCCAGCCGCTCCGCCGCTCCTTGCAGATCGCCTTTTTGATTCTCAACGTCATCATCGGCGTCCAGTTCTATTTCTGGGTGCGCTACTACGAGACCGCCGAAGCCACCCGCTATGTCGCACGCCCCGCCGGCGTTGAAGGCTGGCTGCCCATCGCCGGCCTGATGAATCTTAAGGCCGCGATCCTCACAGGCCGGATTCCAACCATTCACCCGGCGGGAATGTTTCTGATCGCCGTCTTCCTGAGTATCTCGTTTCTCTTTCGCAAAGCCTTCTGTTCCTGGCTCTGCCCGGTCGGCACGCTCTCGGAATATCTGTGGAAGCTCGGACGCCGTATTTTTCGCCGCAATCTCGCCCTGCCGCGCTGGCTCGATCTTCCACTCCGCGGCCTGAAGTACCTGCTGCTCGGCTTTTTTCTCTGGGCCGTCGGCAGCATGACGAGCGCCGAAATCGCCTCCTTCCTGCGCTCCCCCTATGGCCTGATTGCTGACGTCAAGATGCTCGACTTCTTCCGCTTCCTGGGAACCACCGGTGCGATCGTGATCGGCACCCTGCTCGTGTTGTCCGTGTTCATCCAGAATTTCTGGTGCCGCTATCTGTGTCCCTATGGCGCCCTGCTCGGACTGGCGGCGCTTCCCAGCCCGCTGCGCATCCGCCGGCGCCCCTCAGCCTGCATCGACTGTGCCAGGTGCGCCCGCGCCTGCCCCGCTTTCCTTCCCGTGGATAAACTAATCGCCATCCGCTCCGCCGAGTGCACCGCGTGCCTCGAGTGCGTCGCCGTCTGTCCGGCGCAAGACGCGCTCTCGCTTTCGGCCCTGCGGCGTCCTTTCCCTGCCTGGGCGCTCGCCGCCGGAATCGCCATGTCGTTCCTCGGAACTGTAGGGGTAGCCAAGGCCACCGGACACTGGGATTCGCACATCCCCCGCCAGATCTACCTGGAACTGGTGCCACACGCCGACCAGGCACAGCACCCCATGCCTGGGCATTGAGCTTGTCAACCCCCGCACACCCTCAATTAACTGCCATCTTACTGATAAGGAAATAGATACCGTCCAAGACCAGATGTCCCAATTGTCCGTCCGTTTTGGTTACACTGGAATTGTGGCGTGTGGAGTGAAGATAGGCTAAGGGGAACTCCCAGCCATCGTTTCGCGTCAGAGACGACTGCACCCCTTTGAGAGCTTCGGCTTCAAACCTTTATCTTCTGGTCCAGGCTAATTCCGCAGAATCCGTGGCTTGATTCTTTCAATAACTTGGAATTTAAACCCTGCAGAATCAATATGCTGCAGACCTAAACCTAGCTAACTTCGTGAAAACACTAGCTCTCACGCCCCCAGGGTACAAACTTCTAGCCCCGCTCGAACGCGTGTTTCTGCTCCAGAGCCTGGAGCGCATCGCGCGTATCGTTTTCGAATTTCGCCGACTGCCCCATCAGCGCTTCCGTCGGCCGGATGCGATCGCCCTGGAGGTGCACCAGGTTATTGGACGCGAGCTTCTTGGCTAATGCCACCAGGTTCTCCGGCGTGGAGTCCACGTACATGGCTTCGACCGGGTCGCCTATCCAAAGGTCGTCGGTGATACCCGCCTTCACCGACCAGTAAGCTTTTCGGGCCAGCAGCTCGCTGATCTGTTCATCGCCGGCCTTCCCGAACGCCCAGCGGCCGCGCTTGAAGTCGTACAGGCGGCTGTTGAAATTCACCGGCACCAGCTTGCCGGACTTAAGAAATTCCAGCTGGCGGCTGTCCACTTCCTTGCGCAGCGCGTTGATCACGGGAGCCTCGGTGTGGACGCGCTCGAGCGACGCCAGCACCTCCTCGACGGTCCGCGTCAGGTTTACCGAGACGGGAGCATGCAGGCCCCGTCCGTCGGCGAGTTCAATGTCGGCGTGCAGGACATGGAAATCTGATCCCGCCGTGGAAGGGCGGAATGGCCACTTCAACTGAATGAACAGGGGCAGCCCGCCGAGTGTGACGTAGACGGTTCGCGGCGACGAGATTGATTGTGGTGCTTGCGCATCCATGGCTGCAGAACCTTCCTGAGAGAATTCCGATCCATTTTACTCAAGGCATTTTAGCTATCGGCGCTCAACATAGCCTCGACGGGCTCATGCTGAGACCGCATCGCGAGCGAAGCATCTATGCTTTTCTGAGCTTTTCTGGCCGGCTTCTGGATTCTGTTTCCCATTGCGGCTTCAGCCGCTCCTTACGAATCAGGAACAAACCATGAGGGATTATGCTGCCCCCAAACATCATTAACCAAAAAATCGCAAGATCTGACCAAATCCCGCAAGAACAGACCAATGCTATTGGCCGGTTCCGCGTCTATTGACTGAACGCGGTGAGACGCGATCACCGAATCAGGAGGGCACGGTTATGAAACGGCAAAATACGAATTTGGCACTCTTCCTAGGACTATTGGTCACCTTAATTATGGTTGCGCCAGTGGCTTTGAATGCGCAGACTGCAAGCGCAGGAACGGCAGCCCTGTTAGCGACACCGGTTTCCGGCTCGCAAGTCCTCTTGCGCTGTGACTCTTCAGATGGCGGCCAACATCTTGCCTGCGAGAACGTCGCCGCCGGAGCCACGGTTGTCAGCCAGCAGAACTGCACTTCCTATCCGGAATACCAATGCCAGCAAGAATATGTGAACCCCGCCAACCACCAGGGGCACAAGCTGAGCAAGAAGGTTAGCGCTTCCGAAGGCAGACAGGCGGATGCGTTTTCAACTTCCTCGGGTGGACCGCAGCTGTTCCTCTCCTACTAAGCATCCGGGGATTCCTGATTTGCGAAAGGACGCCACGAAGGCGTCCTTTTTTGTTCTTGGCTCTAATCCGAGAAACGGAACCGCTTCCTGACGCAGACACGCGCTGCAATTGGTAGTTTTGCAGTGTTCCGATTCCGCGATTCATCAACATCAATAATCGATTCAGGAATTAACAACTGGCCGGCTCTCCCTTCCGCTAACAATTGCGACTGCCGGCGTCCCCGCTGACTCTAAATCTCAACTGACTGTGGGGACGCAATGGACCTGGCCGAGCACAGTGGAAAGCGAATTGAGGTTCTCCAGAACGGCAAGGTGTCGCCGCTGGGGCCTCGGGATCCGGTGATTTCCAGCGCCACCTGCGGCTGGGAAGGCCTCCAGCTCGAGCAGCATGCTGGTAGCCGTGTCGAGATTCCCGAGCACCAGCATTTGACCCATGTGGTGAATCTCCATATTGGAAATCCTGTCGGGATGTCCTGGCGTTCCACCAGCGGCCCCGGAAGCGTCTTAAGGCGTGCGGGAAATCTGGTGCTGCTGCCGCGGGGAACACGCGATTCCGTCTCCTGGAACGGCCCCCTCGAGCATGTCATCCTTTCTATCGATCCTAAAGTCTTCGAGTCGGCGAGACAGGAGTCGCTCCGCGAACCCGGTGAACTGGAAGAACGTTGGAGTTTTGAAGATCCGCAGATCGAATTACTGATGCGGGCCATGCACGCAGAATTGCGGGCTGGGTGTCCCGCAGGCAGGTTGTTCGGTGAGTCCCTGGGGCAAACCCTGGCGGTTTATCTGGCGCAACGATACTCGGGTTCGCCCGCCCAGGCGCCTGCCTTTCGCGACGGCTTGCCGGCGGCGCGGCTGAGGCGCGTTCTGGAGTACATTCGTGCGAACCTGGGTGAGGATATTTCCTTGAGCTCGCTCGCCTCAACGGCGGACTTGAGCCCGCATCACTTCTCGACCCTTTTTCGGCAGAGCACGGGATTCAGCCCGCACCAGTACCTGCTGCGCCAGAGAATCTCCCATGCCAGGGAGCTCTTGCGTGATCCCGAGGTGAGCATCCTGGAAGCCAGCGCCAGGCTGGGTTTCGTCGATCAGGGGCATTTCACCAAGGTCTTCCGGCGAATTACCGGCGTGACTCCCAGCCAATATCGGCGCCAGCTGTAATGTGGCTGGTTGCCCTCTGGATTTCCGCTCTGCTGTGTTTAACTGGAGCGGATGTCACTTGGTCAGGAGAATCAGGTCAGCGAATTTATTCGTTCGCTTCCCAAAGCCGAACTCCATCTCCACCTGGAGGGCTCGGTCGATCCGCCTACATTGGCAGAACTCAGCCGCCGTCACAACACTCCTCTGCGGGTCGAGAATCCCCGTTACATTGTCGGCCCCGATAGTGGCCAGGAACTGACCGAGGCGGATGTTGAGAGACTCTATCGCTACGAAGATTTTCTCGGCTTTCTGATGGCCTTCAAGGCAGTCTCCGAACGGCTGCGAACGCCTGAGGACTTTGAAGTCATCACCTATCGGCTGATGCAAAAACTGCATGCAGAAAATGTGCTGCATGCTGAGGTGTACGTGTCGGTGGGAGTCATTCACTTCCGTGGGCAGGAGTTTGCGCCGATTTTTGAAGGCCTGGAGAGCGGCCGTACCCGCGGGGAGCGCGACTTCGGCATATCCCTGCTCTGGATCTTCGACGCCACGCGTCACTTCGGGCCAGCCCCGGCGATGCGCGTGGTCGAGGAAGCGATGATCTACCACGATCGCGGCGTGGTTGGCTTCGGAATCGGTGGTGACGAGAAGCGGGCGGGACCGGAGCTTTTCGGCGAAGTCTACGCCCAGGCGCGCAAGCACGGCCTGCGGCTCACCTGTCATGCGGGCGAAAGCTGCGGACCGGAGTCGATCGCCATGGCCCTTGATGGCTTGCGTGCGGAACGAATCGGTCACGGGCTCAATGCCTGGCGGGATGCGGAGCTGATGGCGCATTTGGCACAATCGCAGATCCCGATCGAAGTCTGCCTCTCCAGCAATCTGCACACCGGCTGCTGCCCCGATCTTGGGCAACATCCGCTCAGGACCTTCCTCGATCACGGCCTGATGGTCACGCTGAACACAGATGATCCCGAGATGTTTCTTACTTCGCTGAACCGGGAGTATCGGCTGGCTCAGGAAATGTTCGCGCTACGCGATGAAGACCTGCGGGAGCTCGCAATGAATTCGTTTCGGGCGTCGTTTTTGCCGGAGGAGCGGAAGCAGGAATATTTGAATAGGTTTGAGGATTGACGTCAGAATAGTTCGCGAGGAGGATCAGGTTGTGCGCATGCCCAAGCTGAATCAAGTGGGTTTGTTTTTTCTGAAGGTCCTGAAGCCCGGACGCATCCCGAAGAGTCCATTAGAATCTTTACCGTTCCGCGTGAAGGCGCGTCCATTAGGTACGTACCCCGAGGTTAACTACAACTGCGTAAGCGAACTATTGGAGCAGGTCGAGGGACCGCTGCACCCATGACCCTGCCTATTCAGTCCTCCTTTCAGTGCGCGGGTTGCGGCGAGTGGAACGATGCGGATATCGATGAGTCTGCGGGCCGCCGCCGCCAAAGCTATGTTCAGGATTGCCAGGTTTGCTGCCAGCCCAATGTGCTCGAGTTTCGCTGGGACTCGGAATCCCGGCGGTTCCGGGTGAGTGCCGAAATAGAGTAGTTGCACTGCCTCCCCCCCAAAAAGGCTGGAAGTGTGGGCCATCCCCCTCCAGAGGAAGTTCTGAAGTCTTAGGAAAATTCCGCAGCCGCGGCCAAGCAGCCATAATCATTAAACGTATGCCCGAGCACATCGGAATCGTCGCGGTCAGCGCCGAGGGCGCTGCCCTTTGCTACCGCGCTTTGTGCCTGGAAGGCGCGTCGCTCCTCGGACCGCACAATCATCCGGAAGTCACCATGCATACATTTCCGTTGGCTGAGTACATGCGCCACATCGAGCGCGACGACTGGCAGGGCGTGGCGGAACTTATGCTTGCCTCGGCGGAGAAGCTGGCCAACGCCGGCGCCGACTTCCTGATCTGTCCTGACAACACCGCTCACCAGGCGCTGCCTTTCCTGCGCGAGCGGTCTCCGCTTCCCTGGCTGCATATCGCAGAGGAAGCGGCGTCCGAAGCGGTGCGCCTCGGCTATCACAAGCTGGCAGTGACCGGGACGAAGTACCTTGTCGAAAGCGATGTCTATCCCGAAAAGCTTCGCGCCCGCGGCCTGGAATTCCTTCGCCCTGATAAGGAAGAGCGCGAACGCATCAACCAGATCATTTTCGATGAACTGGTCTACGGGGAGTTCAAGCCGGCTTCTCTGCGCTACTTTCAGGCAGTGATCACGCGGATGAAGAACCAGGGCTGCGATGCCGTGGTGCTGGGCTGCACCGAACTCCCACTGCTGGTTTCGCCGGTTGACTCGCCACTTCCTACCCTGGACTCGACCCGCCTGTTGGCAAGGGCTGCGCTCCGCAGGGCAGTCGGAACGTCGATCGGTGCGGTGGCAGCGCGTGGTTGACCTTCAGCTTCATCCCATGTACCTTAGCGGCACGGCAATGAGCATACCTGGCCTCCCAATTCGCACCGGAAGCGCATATCCGCGACCGGCATTCCCGCGCCCAGACGCGGGCAGCGTGAGTGGCGTGCAGGCGAACTGAGAGACGAGCCGAAAAGAGCGAGTTTCCCCGACCCACGGTGCCATGCATCGTGGGTCGTTGCGTTTTGGGAATAAAGAGGAAAGCCCATGACCAAGGCAAAGCAAACAACTATCGACAAGGGTCTCGGCGGCCAACGTCTTGCCATGCTGGGTGCGGGCAAGATCGGAGGCATTCTGCTGCAGGCGCTGCTGGACAACGGAATCATCGCGCGCAATCAGACTTGCGCCACCGTCAAGCATGAAGAGCGCGCTGGTCGCGTCGCAGAAAAACTGCAGATTGCGGTGGGCACCGACAACGTGGCGGCCGTCCGCAAGGCAGATGTCATCGTGCTTGGGGTAAAGCCGCAGGTCGTCAGCAGTGTGCTGCATGAGATCAAGCACGCAGTAAAGCCTTCGCAGCTGGTGATCTCCGTGGCGGCATCTGTGCCCACAAGTTATATCGAGAAGCATCTCGACGCCGACGTTCCCGTGGTTCGCGCCATGCCTAACACGCCCAGCATGCTTCGTTGCGGTATGACGGCAATCGCTAAGGGCAGGTTTGCGAACTCGGATCATCTGGAGATCGCGCGAACGTTATTCGATGCCGTAGGCAAGACGTTGCTGGTAGACGAGCAGCACATGGATGCCTGCACCGCGCTCTCCGCCAGCGGGCCGGCATACATCTACGTGATCCTGGAATCGCTGGCCGAAGCCGGAGTGAAGGTAGGGCTGCCGCGTGACATGGCCACTTTGCTCGCGGCACAGACGGCATTGGGAGCCGCCAGAGTTGTGTTGGAAACCGGCGACCATCCGGCTCTGTTGAAAGACGCGGTCACGACGCCCGCCGGATGCACGATTGATGGCCTCCTGGAACTGGAAGAGGGCGGGTTGCGCGTTACGTTGATCCGAGCCGTGGTGAAGGCAACGCAAAGGGCCAGAGAGCTGTTGATGGGATGAGCGGTCTTACCGGATATGCACCAGCTCGCCCTCTCCCGCAGGGGTCGGCGGAACGTCGCTCTTCTGCGGAGCGCGCCAGGAGTCAAGATAGGAAATCTGGTGTACGCAGGACACAGTGCAGTGCGGCGCGCATGACTTCTCGGTCACGTATTCGCGCCGGATGTCATCGATGGTGTACTGCGCGAGCGGTTTCGCCGGATATCCCCGCTGTTGCGAACAATAGTGAACCAGCCCATTCTCGCAGATGTAGAGATAACGCGAACCGGCACGGCAGCGCCATTCGTTAGGCCGTCCACTGGCGATGTTGTCCTGAAAATAATTGATGCGGGCGTAGCTGGCCTTCTCCATCGCCCTCATCGCCTGGTAGATGGCGCGCTCCTTCTCGCCCAGAGGCATCAGTTGCCCATCGCCATTGTGAATGATGCCGACAGTCGAAGTGAGTCCCAGCTCCAGCGCTCGTTTCCCGATCACCAGTGCGTCTTCCGGGCTGCGAATGCCTCCACCAACTACCGAGTTGATATTCACGTGAAATTCGGCATGCTCGGCCAGGAGCTGGAGCTTCTTGTCGAGTACCTTCAGGCTTTTCTTGGAAACGTCGTCGGGGGTGACGTTGTCGATTGAAATCTGCAGGTGTTCGAGTCCGGCGCGGTTCAGCCGCTGGATGCGCTCGGCGGTCAGCAGGTAGCCGTTGGTGATCATGCCGGCGATCATTCTGTGCTTCCGGATGTGGCGGATGACGTCATCCAGCTCGGGGTGAAGCAGGGGCTCGCCGCCGGAGATGGTGATGATCGTCGTGCCCAGTGCGGCGAGCTTATCGAGACGCCGGCGCATCTCGTCGAGCGGCACCGGCTCTGAAGTTTTGTCGTATTCGTTGCAATATGTGCAGGTGAGATTGCATCGCCGCATTGGGATGATGTGGGCAAGGATGGGATGGTCGGTGGAGAGCAGCGCCCTGGCGATCATCTTCAGCTCGCGGCTGCGGCGATGAATGGCCTTCCAGCGGCGCCGGATTCTAAGGTTGATCTCCATCCTTATGAAAGTACGCGTATTAGAACACATCCCGAACGTACGCGTTGGCTGGGAATACCGGACAGCGTGATTTGGGCATTGAACGGCTAATGGGGCAATGTGAAAGGAGTGTAAAAGTACGCCACGGCATGGATTCAGTGCGGAGCCTTGAACAGCGCAAAGTACATGGCAGTCGAATACTCAAACCGTACCTTGCCGTTTTCGGCGTATTTCTCAAACAGACCCTCGGCTTCGCGCACGATGATTTCGTGATGGGGTTCGCCCGGAGCCGGAACATAAGAAGACGAGCGGAGCCGACCCAGAAGGCCTTCGCGATCGAAGTCCTGCGTCTTCTCGAAAACGCGCTTGCGGAATTTTGCCGGGCTGAAGAATTCTTCCAGAATTTCATTCGTGATCTTGCGGTGATCCACGCGCTCATAATCGCGGGAGTATCGGCGAAGAAGCTGCTCGTATTCCCTGAGAAAGGGAGTGCTGTCGTCTTTGCGCTCGTTCCATACCAGCACCACCCAGCCATGGGGCTTCAGGATGCGGATAAATTCTGCCTTGGTTGCCGCGCGATCAAACCAGTGAAAGGCTTGCCCGGCGGCGATCATCTCCACGCTGTTCAGCTTCAGTGTGGTGGCCTCGGCCGATCCTGCGACGCTGATGAAATTGGGATTGTTGCTTAGCAGCTCCTCGGCTGCGCCGCGCATTTTTTCGTTAGGCTCCACGCCATATACCCGGTTCCCGTTGTCGAGAAACAAC
>DASPRM010000149.1 GCA_035624455.1 Terriglobales bacterium | reverse complement strand
AGGTTCGCCTCGGGCGGCAGATGGTAGGCGGGATGTCCCCAATATCCGCTGCTGAACAAGCTGAGCTGCTTGCTCTCCACCAGCGCCTTCAGCTTGTCCTGAATCGCCTTGAAGTAGTTGCGGCTTGCCTTGGGCCAGGGGGAAATGGATTCCGCCAGTTGCGAAGTCTTGGCCGGGTCGGCTTTGAGTGCGAGGGTCACGTCCACCCAATCAAGCGCGTGCAGATGATAGAAGTGAATGACGTGGTCCTGCACATACTGGCTGGCGCCAATAATGTTGCGAATCAGGTCCGCATTTTCCGGCACTTCGATGCCCAACGCGTCTTCGACTGCGCGCACCGACGCCAGCGCGTGCACGGTCGTGCAGACGCCGCAGATGCGCTGCGTCCAGATCCACGCCTCGCGCGGATCGCGCCCTTTCAGGATCAGCTCGATGCCGCGAAACATTGTTCCCGAACTCCAGGCATCGGTGACTGCGCCGCCGTTCACTTCGGCTTCAATGCGCAGATGACCCTCAATGCGAGTCACCGGATCGACTACGATGCGTGCCATAAGGTCCTCCCCGCCTGCTCTTATGATTTGGCTTTTTCGGACGCCCCGGGCACTGCCTGCATGCGGTCACGAATTGCGCTCG
Organism: Terriglobales bacterium; assembly: GCA_035624455.1. NCBI lineage: Bacteria > Pseudomonadati > Acidobacteriota > Terriglobia > Terriglobales > Terriglobales bacterium. The sequence goes on along the minus strand of DASPRM010000149.1, from coordinate 3,645 downwards.
CGATGCCATGCACAACGGTCGCTCCCGCCACTGCGGCCGTGACCCCGACTCCAATTTTCCCGGCGCTGACGTCTACTCCGAACCCCGGCACATTCGGCAGACGTTCGTAAAACGGAGACTTAGTCTCCCAGAAGTTGTAGCCGCCACAGCCGATGCAGCCATGCCCCGATTTCACTGGCCAGCTGGTGCCGTCGTTGAACCGCACTGAAGGGCAGTTGAACGTCGCCTCTGGGCCTTTGCACCCCATTTTGTAAAGGCACCAGCCCCGCCGGTGTCCCTCGTCGCCCCACTCCTGCACGTAACGACCAGCATCGTAGTGAGCGCGCCGCTCGCACTGGTCGTGGATGATCCGTCCATAAGCAAAGAGTGGCCGATTGTACTGGTCGACAGCTGGCAGCTCGCCGAACGTGAGGTAATGCACCAGCACCGCCGCCGTGTTCGCCGGATTCTGCGGGCATCCGCCCAAGTTGATGACCTTGGCTTCGGGCACGGCCTCCGAAATTCCCACCGCTCCCGTTGGATTCGGAGATGCAGCTACTAGGCCACCAAACCAAGCGCAAGCTCCAGCCGCGATCGTCGCCGCTGCATTCGTGCAGACCTCTTTCGCGATCGACAGTGCGGTCTTTCCGGCGACCGTGCAATATACTCCGTCGTCGGCCAGAGGTATGGACCCCTCCACGACCGCCAGGTACTTGCCCTTTTCCTCTTTGACCACGCGCTGGAGCGCTGCCTCAGCCTGATGGCCGGCCCCCGCCATGATGATCTCGTGATACTCCCACGAGAGCAGGTCCAGCACTACCTGCAGTACCGAGGGGTGGCTCGAACGCAGGATTGCTTCCGAATTCCCGGCGCAATCCTGGAACTGCAGCCACACCAGCACCGGCTTTCTGGCTTTCTCCAGAGCGGAAGCCACCTGGGCCACGTAGCGCGGGGGGAGGGCCAAGGTCGCGGTCATGGCGGTGCAGAATTTGAGAAATCGGCGACGACTGACACCTTTTTTCTGCAAGGCCCCCAAAAACGTTTCGTTCGGCGGGATCATAGGGTCATCCTTCCTGGGAGTATGCGGTTTCGCTCCAGCCGGGAACCGGAACCACACCCTACGTCATGCAATGCGGATTGCGCTTAAGTACCACTAATCACCTTGGAAGGATGTGACCTTGCTCACGGAAAGGTGTGATCCTGGACGGAAAAATCTTCATCTCAGGGTTTAGTTGGCGGGCTCCCGGTCAGCCAAAGACAGCAGTGTCAAACGGAACGAATAAGGTAAAGAAGCGGTCCAAAAGGGTCGCGGTGCTGCCAAAGCGTAGATCTTCACACAATAGCCTCTGGGCACCGAAAGCCGGTTCAATCGATCCAGCGATCACAAGCATCTGTAGTCTGCGTCACAGCTTGGGCGGTCGGCACGGAGGAGAGTTATACGATTATGTTCACGGTCCGGGTGCTGGTTCGAATGTGCAATAACCCGACGTGCTCCACTCCCTTTCGCTATCGCAAGAACGGAAGACTTTTTCCCCTGGAAATCCACTTGGCTTTGCAATTCTACCCTGCCATGGACCTGACTTTTCTGCTCGGCAGGGCGAAACCGACCTTGGGAGGCCGACATTTCTAGCGGTTGCCTGCAACGAATCTTGCGGCGGGGTCGATCCCGCCGGGCCCTTCACTGGATGCCGGGTAAGGGAGAAAACGACTATGAAACACCTATCGGACTTTGTAAACGGAAACGGATTCGCGGTTGCGGCGCTGATCCTGATGTTCGCCGCCGCAATTGGTGCATTTCACGCAACAATACACTTGGCAAGGTGACTGGAGTACACGCTAATCTGGCCGGTTGCGGTATCCAGGGAGAGGCCTTTGCCGTTTTGTTCAGGGCAGGTGAACAAACTGGCACGCCGTCCCAGTCAAAATAATCGGAACTTGCTTGACGATACTCCAGAACCCCGAGTTGGAGCGTTGGGCGCGGGCGTCGGCGGTTCTCCCGGGGATGGTGTCGGTGCCCGTGTTGCGCAGCCATTCGAAACAGTGATCTCGGCCAAACGAGCGGATTTGTGGAGCCTGAATGGTGGCCGGTTTCTGACACAGGCTGACGGCAAGCTTACATCCCAGGAGCCCCATGGTTTCCTCCACCCGCAAGACGAAGCTTATCTGCCTCCTCGCTCTTGCTCTTTTGTTACTGGGGTCATCCGGCTGCTCATACTGGAAAAGCCGCCGAGCGAAATCCATCGCACGCGGAAGTGATCTGTTTGAAATTCACTGCAGCGGCTGCCACAGTCGGAGAAGGGTGGACCTAGGAATAGCACCTCCTGACCTACATGGCGTCTTCGATCGCAGGTTTCTTCCCAGCGGAAGATCCGCCACGGAAGATGTGGTTCGCTCCACCATACAGACCGGGCGCAGCGGCATCATGCCTTCGTTCGAGGGAAACCTAAGCGACGAAGACATCCAAGACATCATTCTCTACCTTCACACGTTGAAGCTGCCCCAAGGGCCACAACTCCAGACCCGGGCAATGAGGACACGTAAATCGGGCGGGGTTCGGGGGGGTGATCAGGGAGAGAACGCAAGGGTTTGGGCAACGGCAGCGACTCAATCACCTCTGCGACTTCCAACCATCCAAGAATTATGTGTCGTCCGTGTGCGTCCTGCGCGTCGACCTTCAATTTGCAATTGGATTCAACTGTTCGCCAGAACCATCCAAAGAATGCAAACAGGTCGCCGACTTCTTGGTTGATCCGGTTTCCAGCGGCAGCGCCGGATTGACCGAATACGGCTCTCTAGCCCGGGCTATTTGACGTGCATTGTTCAATACCACGCCTGTACGTGCTCGGCTCAAGTTACGAGGGTACAGACGCCTTTGAAAGCTCCATGTATTCATCCGCGCCTACGATCCAAAGTACCAGCCGCACTGGGATCGGGAATCGCCGCCGCGTAGGATCACGCACGACCTTCGGCGCGGAAAGCCGATATTGCTTCCCGCGAGTCTTCAGGTCGCATCCGCCTGCCGCGAGCACGTTCTTAACCCACTCGGACTGGCTGCTGTAAGTGAGTGCGATGATGAACCCGTTCGGTGCTCGAAAGACGTTCACCGGAGTGCGGTAGACCTTCCCTGACTTCCGACCCACGTGCGCGAAAATCCCAAATCCCGGCAGCCAACCCGCAAACAAACTGGTGATTCGGTTCGTGACCGCGATGTTGATGTTCGCCAGCCACCGCTTGCGAAACCTCATCAGGAGGATTCCTGTGCCGGCGATGGCGATGACTAGGATGCCTGCAGCGCTCACCGCTCGCTAGCCCTCCACCACTGCATCAGCCTCCATCTCGACCAGCCAGTCCGGGTCGATAAAGCGTACGACCTGCATGATGGTATTGGCAGGGCGGAGGTTGCCAAAGCACTCGCCGTGGACTGTCGCGACCCGCTCCCAATCTTCTATTCGGGTTAGCAAGATTCTGGTGCGGATAACATCCGAAAGCTCGCTTCCCAATCCTTCAATCGCGGTTTGGATGATGTCCAGACACCTTCGCGCCTGGCCTGCTGGGTCGCCTTTTGCGACGGTCTTGCCATCCTTGCCGAGCGGGACTGTCCCAGTGACCGCGATGATTCGCCCGCTTCGTACCGCTCGCGAAATGCCAATCTTCAGCTCGAATGGC
>DASPRM010000148.1 GCA_035624455.1 Terriglobales bacterium | reverse complement strand
CCTGCCTAGGCTCTCGAGTTGCAGCCATGACTGAATCGTTCTCCTCCCACACCGAGAGCCTGGCCGCATCGCGGGGCATGCAACGCGGGCGAATCGAACCCGCTGGATGCGCTGGCTTCCCGGGTTGAACACGTTGCGTGGGTACGAGTCGTCTTGGCTGCGGCACGACCTTGTGGCCGGCCTCGTCATGACGACCATGCTCGTGCCGGTCGGCATCGCATACGCTGAGGCCTCCGGGGTACCGGGTATCAACGGCCTCTACGCGACCATAGTGCCGCTGCTCGCCTACGCCCTGTTCGGTCCCAGCCGCATTCTCGTCCTGGGGCCGGACTCGGCGCTTGCGCCCGTGATCCTCACAGTGGTGCTGCCGCTTTCGGGGGGCGAACCGCGACGTGCGGTCGCGTTGGCTGGAATGATGGCACTCGTCTCCGGCATCGTGTGCATTGCCGTGGGCCTAGCGCGTTTGGGCTTCATCACCGAGCTGCTCTCAAAGCCAATCCGCTACGGTTACATGAACGGCATCGCGCTGACAGTGCTGCTGAGCCAAGTCCCGAAACTTTTCGGCTTCTCTGTCAAGTCGAACGGGCCGCTGCGTCAGGTGTGGGGAATCGTGGACCAGGTGCTGGCAGGGCGGACGAACGTCGTGGCGCTCGTGATCGGCGCCAGCACCCTCGTTCTCATACTGTTACTCAAGCGCTGGCCGCGCATCCCAGGCATTCTGATCGCGGTGGTCACCGCAACCTTTGTCGTAGCAGCCTTCGACCTGGCCAGACGAGCCGGAGTGTCCGTGCTCGGTCCTCTACCACAAGGATTGCCCTCGCCACGCCTTCCGCTAGTCCCAGTCAACGAGCTGGTACCGATTCTCATGGGTGGCGTTGCGGTCGCTCTCGTTTCATTCGCGGATACGAGCGTGCTCTCTCGAACCTATGCGGCACGTCTGCGTGCGCCAGTCGATCCGAACCAAGAGATGGTGGGCCTCGGCATGGCAAATCTTGCCACAGTTTTCTTTCAGGGCTTCCCGATCAGTAGCAGCTCGTCGCGCACACCAGTGGCCGAGGCGGCGGGGGCCAGGACCCAACTGACGGGGGTTGTAGGCGCCCTCGCCATCTCACTGCTGCTAGTGCTCGCGCCCAATCTGCTCCAATATCTGCCTCATACCGCTCTGGCTGCGGTCGTCATTGCCGCGGCCATCGGCCTGATTGAAGTGTCCGACCTGCGTCGCATCTATCGCATCCAGCGCTGGGAGTTCTGGCTTTCGATGGCCTGCTTTGCTGGTGTGGCCACGCTCGGCGTCATTCCGGGCATTGGGCTCGCGATCGTAATTGCGGTGATTGAGTTCCTCTGGGACGGCTGGCGCCCGCATTCGGCTGTCCTTGGCCGCGTGGAACGAGTCAGTGGCTACCACGACATCGCACGCTATCCGGACGCACGGCTGATCCCGGGCCTTGTGCTGTTCCGTTGGGATGCGCCGCTGTTCTTTGCGAATGCCGAGTTGTTCCGCGAACGTGCCCTTGATGCCGTTGCGAGCTCACCGACGCCGGTCCGCTGGCTTGTGGTTGCAGCGGAGCCAGTCACTAGCGTCGATGTCACTGCGGCCGATGTCGTCTCCCAACTCGACGACACCTTGCACGCCGCGGGCATCGAGTTGTGTTTCGCCGAGATGAAGGATCCGGTCAAGGACAAGCTGAAACGCTTCGGCCTCTTCACGCGCTTCGGCGAAGAGACTTTTTTCGCGACTCTCGAAGAAGCAATGAGTGCCTACCGCGTGACGTACTCCGTCGAGTCAGTCCATTGGGAAGATCACAGGTCGTAGCTGGCGGGTTCTGCGAAGCTACATCGAGATCAAAGACATCGTACTCTGCCAAACCAACCAAGGCTCGGGAAAACGAACCGACCTGGGGCTTAGCAAGCGACCTGTTGCAATTGTCGGATAGATATGCGAAAAATGCTCGACGCGGTCGCTGTGCGTCGGGGTACCTCAGTTCTCTCAGGCCTCGTCGGGCAGGACCCCGATGTCTGCAACTTTCTGAGTAAGTCCAACCAACAGCCTTTGCGTGGCTAGCGGCTGGCTCTTAAAGACCCAGAGAATTCGCGAGGCATGTCATGCGTCGTACTCTTCTGTCGAAGCTTGCCCTTGTCGTGACTATACTGCTTACGGCCGCAGCCCCGCTGTGTGCGCAATGGACGACGGCGACGATTGATGGCTCCATCGGCTCGGGCGAGTACGGGAACAGCAACTCACTCTCCAATGCCGGTAATACGGGACAAACCTGGTACATGACGTGGGACGCCAGTAATCTCTATGTCGCCATAGTGAACGCTAATCTCTCCGAAGGCGCGGTGCTTTACATTAAGCCTAACCCGCAGAACCCGCCGACGTGCTGCTCGAACAGCGACGGAAACCTAACGGCTTTTCAATACGACTTCACGAATTTGTCCTCATTGCCCTTCCGTGCATCGTTTGTCACTTATTTCAAAAACGGCTACAACGAATTCCGCAGTTCTGACGGCAGCGGCAACTGGAGTGCGCAGACCTCGTATTACGCCAACTATGCCGATAACGGCAGCAACACCAACACGCGCGAGATTGCGATTCCCTGGAGCGCCATTACGGGCGGTGGAATCCCATCCTCGTTTGTCTTCTTCGGCTTTCTGACATCTGGTGGCGGCTACATCTACGGACAGGTACCCACCGACAACAATATCGGCGGCTTCAACGGGACCACGGCGACCCAGTATTTTTCTGTCACGAATACCGGCAACGGCACCAGCACGCCACCGTTCTCCAATGAGCAGCCAGCGGGCTTCAGCGGCGCCGACAAGGCGGGCTTCTTCCACAACACTTTTGACCCGTTCTATCGTGATCAGGAAGGTGCGGTTCCGGAGAACACGCAGGTTACATTGCGTTTCCGCACGCTGCACGCCAGCGGCATTTGGGGCGTAAGGGTACGCGCGTACCTGTTCGACACGGCAACCGGCAACACCACCGGCCCGGTTGACACGGACATGCCCTTCGACCAGAACTTCACCGTGAATGGCACGGAATATGACACCTGGATAGCCACGCTGACCATGCCGTCTATGCCTACGGTCTATTACTACAAGTTTAAGATCAACCGCGACCAGACGAATGGTTTCTACAGCGACGACTACCTTGATGACAACGATAACGTTCACAAAGACGGTTCCGGGGCAGCCAGTGATGGCGAGCCATTCAACTCGTTCCAGATAACCGTCTACGATCCGAACTTCCAGACTCCAGCCTGGCTGCAAAACGCCAATGTGTACCACGTCATGCCCGACCGCTTCCGCAACGGCGATCAGACGAATGATTACTGCCGCGCCGGATCAACAACCGGATGCCCGTTGTACTACGGCAGCCAGCAGGCCTTCACCTACAACCAATGGAACACGCAAATTTGCGATCCGCGCAGCAACACCTCCGGCTGTTTGAATGAATACAGCAATCAGTTTTATGGCGGCGATTTGAAAGGCGTACAGGACGAGCTGGATTACATCCAGTCGCTTGGCCTTGACACCATCTACATGAACCCAATTTTCTCGGCGCGGTCGTATCACCGCTACGACACCGATAACTACCTCCACATCGATCCGGCGCTCGGAGGCGACACCGCTTTCGCTTCGCTATCCACCGAACTGCAGCGCCGCGGCATGCAGGTGATTCTGGACGGCGTGTTCAACCACGCGTCGTCGGATGGCATGTACTTTGACCGCTACGATCGCTACGGCGGTACGGATCCGAATATTGGCGCCTGCCTGTCGCTGGGATCGCAGTGGCGTACCTGGTTCAACTTCACCGACAACACGGTGCCCTGCCAGACAGCTGACTATATCGGCTGGTTCGGCTTCGACAGCCTGCCAACCTTTAATCACACCGTGGGCGGAGTGCAGGACTTCTTCTATCGTGCGCCGGGGAACGTCACCCAGCACTGGTATGCCCAGGGAGCTTCGGGATGGCGTTTCGATGTCGCTGACGATGGCAACTTCCCGCGCGCCTGGTGGGCCGATTACCGCATGTACGCCAAGATGTACAACAGCAATGGACCGCTGATCGGAGAAATCTGGCCCAATGCCAGCCAGTGGCTAGCCGGAAATCAGATGGATGCGGTGATGAACTACCGCTTCCGCAAGAACATCACCGGGTTCGTACGCAACGCCGAATGGCACGACGACAATAACAATGGCAGCAACGATATTCCCGGTCTCACGCCAAGCCAGTTTGACAATGCCATACGCGCGGTGCGCGACGATTATCCGCCGCAGGCAACCGCAGCCATGCTGAACCTGCTTGATTCGCATGACGTGAACCGCGCACTGTACGTCATGACGGAATTGGGCGACACCGGCTTGACGCAGGCCAAGCAACGCCTGGAGCTGGCAGCGCTCTTTCAATTCACCTATCTCGGAGCGCCCATGGTGTATTACGGCGATGAGGTAGCGATCAATTCCCCATCGCTCGCCAACAGCGCCAACGGCCCGATCGGCGATCCTTACACAAGGCCGCCGTACCCCTGGCTGGATCAGGCGGGCGATCCCACCATCTATGGCCCGCCCGACACCAGCGTGCAGTCCTACTACACCACCCTGGCGCACCTGCGGAAGCAATATCCGGTCCTCCGCAACGGCTCGTTTGTAACCTTGCTCACCGGCGACACACAACAACCCAACACCGCTCCCAACACCTATGCTTATGCGCGGGTGCTGAATGGCTCCGACAGCGCGATAGTAGCCATGAACAATGGTTCTTCCCCGAACAACGCCTCTATCCCGGTGAACGGAGTGTTCACGGATGGCACGCAGTTACAAGACGCAATAAGCGGATCAACCTATTCGGTGAGCGGCGGAAATGTGGTGGTCACACTCGCAGCTCGCACGGGAGTTGTGCTGTTGCCTTCGCCAGTGAATGTGGACCTGACGCCCCCTGTTGCTTCCATCACTACCACGCCATCGGCAAACGGGCATGGCTGGATCAACCACAGCCCAGTCACGGTGAACCTGAGCGCGACGGATTCCGGCAGCGGCGTCGAACAGCTGCGCTACTGGGTAAATAACGGGCAAGTAACCGTGGTCGCGGGAAGTACTGCCATGACGCAAATCAGCGGTGAGGGTACGCACTCTGTGGGCCTGCGCGCACTCGACAATGCCGGCAATATCAGCTCGCTGGTGACTGAGCCGGTGAACATCGACTTGACAGCGCCGCATGTGACGATCTCCGCGAGCCCTGCATCGCTGTGGCCACCGAATGGCAAGATGCTGCCCGTCACGGTCTCCGGCGCGATCACGGATAATTTGTCGGGAGTTGATGCCAGCACCGCGGCCTTCAAGGTGGTGGATGAATATGGGACTGTTCAACCCAACGGACCTGTGAGCCTGGGACCTGGTGGAAGCTACTCGTTCACCGTCTCACTCCAGGCCTCAAGAAACGGCAGTGACCGGGACGGGCGGCATTACACGATCACGGTCAGCGCCAATGATCTCGCAGGCAATCCTGGCTCAGCGGCGACCGTCGTGACTGTACCGCACGATCAGGGACACTGAGGACCAGCTACAACAGGGCTTCGGCCTTCTCGGCGGCTTCGAGTTTGGGAGCAGCGGCAACGTCCTGGACTCGGAGCACGAGGGCAGCAGCCAGCACCATAAAAACTCCTCCGGTAATCACAGCCGCCAGACGATTGTTGTGGAGAAGATGCAGCATCACCCACCCGAAGGCGAGCGAGGCGGTTATTTCCGGAATCACTATAAAGAAGTTGAAAATGCCCATATAAACCCCGGTTTTCCCCGGGGGCAGTGAACCTGCCAGGATGGCATAGGGCATCGACAAGGTACTCGCCCAGGCAATGCCAACGCCGGTCATGGAAAGAAGCAGCAGGTATTTGTTGTGAATGACTAATACGGAGAGCAGGCCCAGCCCGCCGCAAAGCAGACACAAGCTATGCGTCACTTTGCGATTCAGCACACGCGCCAGTACCGGCAAAGCAAAGGAAAAACCGAAGCAGATAGCAGAGTATGCGGCGAAGCAAACTCCTGCCCAGGCCACACCTTCACTGTAAAGCGCTGATGTCTGGTCTTCAGCACCGAACACGTTGTGTGCCACGGCTACCGGAAAATACAGCCACATGCAGAACAGTCCCAGCCAGGTGCATATCTGTACCCAAGCCAGCTGGCGCATCGTGGCGGGCATCGACTTAATTGACCAGAGGATCTCCTGAACATTCGCCCTTAGGCCGCTCTTCTCCGCCCTGATCTTGCGAAATTCCTCAAGGTTCTCCGGCGGGTACTCTCTGGTGGTCACAATGGTCCACAACACAGCGCCGAAAAATGCCGCAGCACCCAAATAAAAAGACAGCCGCACCGTGGTCGGAATCGGCTGCGAGGCGCTGCTGGTGCTGCTGACCTGAAAGATGTGCGTAAGCAGCCACGGCAAGACCGATGCAATCACCGCTCCCAGTCCAATGAACAGGCTTTGCATAGCGAACCCGGCGGTGCGCTGCTGCTCGGGGAGAAGGTCCGCCACAAAGGCGCGAAACGGTTCCATGCTGATGTTGATGGAGGCATCCAGAATCCAAAGCAGCCCTGCTGCCATCCACAGCGCCGAACTTCTAGGCATCAGGATCAAAGCCAGTGAGCTGAGTATGGCTCCCACCAGGAAGTAAGGACGCCGGCGCCCAAGCCAGCACCAGGTGCGGTCACTGGAGTGGCCGATGATCGGCTGGACGATAAGGCCGGTCAGCGGCGCTGCCAGCCAGAGGATCGGAATCTGGTCTGCGCGCGCGCCCAGATATTCGTAGATGGCACTCATGTTGGCCATCTGCAGGCCCCAGCCAAACTGGATGCCCAGGAAGCCGAAGCTCATGTTCCAGATTTGCCAATAAGAGCGCGGTGGCTTGTTCATGGGAAATTGCTCTCGGGGATCATACCCCGTCGAGCGACATTCGCGAGCGTTTTACTTGGGTACCACATTTCGCGAACTCGAGGACTGCATCCATTTCCAGGCGCTGGACACGATGTCGGACAGGCTGCGAGAGGCTGTCCAGCCTAGAACCTGCTTTGCCTTTGCCGGATCGGCCACCAGGACAGGCGGATCGCCCGCCCGACGGGGAACCATTCTAAGCGGGACTCTCTTACCTGTGATCTTCTCCACCATGCGCACCACTTCCAGATTGGAATGACCGGTGCCGGTGCCCAGGTTCAGAGCTGTGGAGAGGCCTCCGCCTTCCAGGTACTCGAGCGCGAGAACATGCGCCTCCGCCAGATCAGAGACGTGAACGTAATCGCGAATACAGGTTCCGTCGGGAGTGGGGTAGTCACTGCCAAAGATCTCGAGGTGATCCAACTTACCGGCCGCCGCCAGCAAGACGCGCGGGATCAGGTGCGTTTCCGGGTCATGCGCCTCGCCGATCTCTCCACTGTCATCGGCGCCCGCGGCATTAAAGTAGCGGAGCGAAACCGAGCGCATGCCGTAGGCGACTGAGTAGGCCTCGAGGGCTTTTTCAAGAAACAACTTCGATGTTCCATAAGGATTGATTGGATTGCGAACCGTGTCCTCGCCTATCGGTACGACGTTGGGAATTCCATAGAGTGCGCAAGTGGAGGAGAACACAATGTTGCCGACGTGAGCGTCCAGCATCGCATTCAGCAGCGCGAGACCTCCTCGCACATTGTTGTCGAAATACTTTCGAGGATTTTCGACTGATTCCCCCACGTAAGCATGGGCTGCGAAATGCATGACCGCATCCACTTCAGAAAGCACATTGGGCAATTCCTTCGGATTGCCGAGATCGGCAACGACCAAGGGGAATCCTTCAGCAAAGGCTCGCAGCCCGCTTGACAGGTTGTCGAGGATGACCACACTGTGGCCGTGCTTGCTTAATGCCCGAGCTGCATGACTGCCAATGTATCCGGCACCACCAGTTACGAGAACGCGCATATCGTTTTGATTGGGTGCGTAAGGCTCCCTGAGCATGACAGGCCCATTCTGACGAGTCATGCAGACTCGCGGGGCATATCCGCTGGAATTAGTCGAATGACGCCACGGCCGCCTGGGAATCCTGGAAGACTTCAAACTGGCTCAGCAGCCCGATCAGCTTCAACGATTGTATGGCAAACTTCGAAGGCTTGAGCAGTTTCACCGAGCCCCCTTGCTTTTTGGCGGAGGTGAGCGAGCGCACCAGCAGCCCGATACCGCTCGAGTCGATCACCGGAACCTCTTCCAAATCCAGCAACAGGCGCGCATTTCCCGCCTGCAACAATTCGTCGACAGTAGTACGTAGCCGCTCCACCGGCTCACCCAGACTTAGCCGGCCCCGCAACTTGATCACTCGGATTTGTGCCTGGTTCCGAACGTCGATTTCCACGTGGCGCTCCTCTAAACCATCGAAGTAGGCGGCAGAATGCTCTATTTTCAGCGTCTTACATTGACACTGTTAACCTGGCCTGTTAGAGTCCCGCACAACTTAGAGAAACCTTGGAGATTTTTCAAGGGGAAGTCTACTCCCCGGCTCCCCTGCTAGATCTGAGGCCATCCGAAATGGCGACCCAGAGTCCGGGATTAGCAGTCGACCTCGTCACATTCTGCTCTCGCTTGCTCGAAGAACAGGAGGTCTCCCCCCGGGCTCGCACCTTGGCGCTGGTCGTGGCGGATCTGCTGCCCAGCACCGCTGTGAATGTTTATCTGCTGACTAATCTCAACGATCACCAGGTCTGGGTTCCGCGCGCCAGGGTAGGCGATGCGTCCGTAGCCGAGGCTAGTATCCCGGCGAATTCCGGGATCCTGGGTTCTCTCCTGCGCGAGAAGACCCCCTTGCTCTTCACCGCCAACAGTCTGGCGCGCGAGGATTACGCTCATCTCAACATCCGCCGTACCTTGAAATCACTGGCCTATTTGCCATTGCAGCGCGAGGGCGAGTTGATTGGAGCCATCGAGCTTGTCAGTTTCCAGGCCGAACTGCCCGAAGCCAGCCTGACCTCCCTGCTTTCTATGTGCGAGATCGCGGCAGCGGCCCTGGCGTCTGCTTTGGCTTACGAGGAAGAGCGCAACAGCTCACTCACGTCGATCACCCGCATCACCCAGCTCTACGATCTCGAGAAAGTCTTCAGCTCCACCCTGGAGATGGACCAGCTCCTGCCCATCATCGGCTCCAAATTCCGCGAGGTTCTGGAGTGCCAGGGCATCAACATCTGGCTCATTCAGCCCGACGAGAGCCTGCTGCTGATGCACAAATCGGGAAGCGATCCCACCGTTGCCGAAGGCTTAGTTCAGCGGCCCGGAGAAGGTGTTGCCGGAGACGTTTCCGACAGCGGTGAGCCGGTGTTGATCAGCTCGTCTGACGATGACCGCCTCATCAAGCGTAACCAGACAGTCGGAAAGCCGGCAATTTTTTCGTTAATGGCCGCCGGGCTGATCGATAAAGGCGCTTTGGTCGGCGTGGTCGAGGCGCTGAACAAAAACGACGGCACTCCTTTTCATGACGACGATGCTTTCGCCCTGACCAGTCTCACCGACACCGCCGCCGGCGCCCTGCACAATGCCAGTCTGCTTATGGCCGAACGTAAGGTCGAGATCCTCGAAGGACTCGTCAAGACCAGCGGCGAAATCACCTCCACGTTGGATCTCGACCGCGTGCTGCAGGCCGTCGTTAACGGCCCGGCAACTGTCATCCTCTACGAGCGCGCCGCCCTCGCCATGGAGCAGCGTGGCCGGTTGCAACTGAAAGCCATATCCGGTGTGACGCAGATCGATCCCGCTGATCCCCAGGTTCAGCGCCTCGATAGTCTGCTGCAGTGGGCTTCGATATCGAAAGAACCCATCCTCATTCGTCAGCACGGCGATCAGATCGACAGTGACCGCGAGGAAACACGCGCCAAGTTTCGCCAGTATTTTGCCGACACCGGCATGCGCGCCTGGCATGCTGTGCCTCTCGCAGATGAAGAAGGGCGCGTCGGCATTTTGTCTTTCGAGAGCAGCGACCCCGATTTCCTCACCGACGCTCACCTGGAGATGATCAAGATTCTTGCCAGCCAGGCCACCGTCGCCTTGCGCAACGCTTCGCTTTATAAAGAAGTCCCCTTCATCGACGTTCTCCATCCACTGCTGCAGAAAAAGCGGCGGTTCATGGCTCTCGAGAAACACCGCCGCGCCGCTCTGCTTGTTGCTGCCGCTCTTGCTGTGCTGTTTCTTCTGGCATTTCCTTTGCCGCTGCGAGTGACTGGCGACGCCACCGTCGCTCCTGCACACTCCTCAAAGGTAGGTGCCGAGATTGAGGGCGTGGTAGAGCGCGTCAATGTGCGCGAAGGGGATTCAGTCCAAAAAGGTACCGTGCTGGCCAGTCTCGAAGATTGGGATTACCGATCTGCTCTCGCTGCCGCTCAGGCGAAGTACGCCACCGCAGTTTCGCAGATGGATCGGGCTTTGGCCGCCAATGACGGCACGGAAGCCGGCATTCAGCGCGTCCAGGCTGATTACTGGGGGGCTGAAGTTAACCGCGCGCGCGAACGTTTGGACAAAACTCTTCTCCGCTCGCCCATCGCGGGTATCGTGGCCACTCCGCATGTCGAAAATCTGACCGGACGAAAGCTGAAGTTCGGTGACACCTTCGCCGAAATCGTCGATAACTCCCAGGCCCTCGTCGATGTGGCGATCGATGACAACGATGTTGCGCTGATGCATGCAGGCGAACGTGGCGCCATCAAGCTCGATGGCTTTCCCACCCGCACTTACCGCGGCGAGGTGGCGATCGTCAGCCCCAGAAGCCATTTGCGCGGAGATGAGCGGGTTTTCTACGCTCGCGTTCGCGTGCCCAATGACGACGGCTCGCTGCGCGCCGGCATGGAAGGCCGCGGAAAAATCAGTACTGGCTGGCGGCCCGCGGGGATGGTCTTGTTTCGCCGTCCGGCGATGTGGATCTGGGGAAAACTGTGGTCTTGGCTCGGATGGTAGGAGTAGGTCAGTTGGCATTGTCATCCCGTACAAAAGGGTGGCCCACCCTTCCGCCCTCTTCTGGCGGAGGGTGGGAAATCGAGGCGCAGCCTCGACAGCTCCCAGGAGAACCTGCTATGCGAAATCCCTTGGTTCTTGGACTGATATTGATTCTGCTGTGGGCCGCGACCGCCTGCAGCAATTCCCGTGACGCGGTCAGCTCCACAACAATAACCGCAGCGCACGCGGAAGTCTTGCCTGCTTCGGTTTCCTCTACCTCGGCTTCTTCCAACGCCTCTGCGCCCTTCCTCGCCTCCGGACCTATCGTCGTTGAGAACCAGGTAGACGTCGCCGCGCAGCGTGAAGGCGTGGTCTCCCGCATCCTCGCCGAACCGGGAACGCCGGTAAAACAAGGTCAGCTGTTGGCCACCCTCGACGATCGCCAGGTCTCTGCTGATCTCGAAGCGGCCCGCGCCAAGACTCGCAGCATCGAGGCCGACCTCAAAAACTGGGAAGCCGAAGCCAAGGTTCTGCAGTCCGATTACGATCGCGCCCAGAAAATGTGGGATGCAGGCCTGATCACTAAGGAACAGCTCGAGCACGCGCGCTACAAAGCCGAATCCGACCAGTGGGATGTAAAGCGCGTGCAGCAGCTGCTCATCAATGCGCAAAATACGGAGCACTCGCTTGAACTGGAGCTGGAAAAAACGCACATCGCCGCGCCTTTCGACGGCATGGTTGCCCGCCGCTACGTCCGCGTTGGACAAGCCGTAACCCGCAACGAACGCTTGTTCTGGGTAACCGCGGTCAGCCCGATGCGCGTGCGCTTTGCCTTGCCGGAACGATTTCTGGGTCAGATCAAGACGGGAAGTCTGGTCGAGGTTACGGCTGCCGAGGGCACTCTTGATCATCGCTATCCCGCGAAGGTCATCGAAGTCAGCCCGGTAGTGGATCCCGCCAGCGACACCATCGAGGTGCTGGCGCAGCTCACAGGCCCCACCGGCGATCTTCGCCCCGGAATGCGCGCCAACATCCATCTCGATAATCCGCGATGAACATAATCGAAGCCCTCGACGCCGCGCTTCCCGAGCTGCCGGAAACCATAGCGCGGCGCAGCCTGCCCAGGCTCGATCCCCGCGTCATCTCCAAGGAGCACATCGAGCAGGGGCAGCCCGTGGTATTGGCCAAGATGCCCGGCAGCGACAACTACGTCCGCCTGCCGGTCTCGCAGTGGCAGCTCCTGCGGCTCTTCAACGGCGAACGGTCGTTTGCCGATGTCGCGCAACTCTCCCTCAGCCAGACCGGAGTGCAATTCAGCGAAGAAGGTGTGCGGGAATTTGTCAGCTTCCTGATGGACAACACCGACCTCTTCTACAAAACTCCGCTGGAAAAAAACATCACCCTCCAGCAGAAGCTGAAGAGCCGCCGCCAGAAACGCCGCCGTTTCCGTTTCAAAGATATCGCCGATATTCAGATTCACGAATGGCCGCACGCCGACAACTACATCACCAGGCTCTACCCTTACGTGAAATTCATGTGGACGCCCTGGTTCGTCCTGCTTTCGATCGGCATGTTCGCGGTGATGTTTTGGATGTGGGCCGACCGCTTCGGTGAAATCTGGCGCGACAGCTTCCAGTTCTACAACTTCACCAGCAAGTCGTTCACCGACCTCATCGAATTCTGGTTTCTTTTCGGCGCCATGGCCTTCTTCCACGAATCCTTCCACGGCCTCACCTGCAAGCACTTCGGCGGTAACGTCGAGAAGATGGGCTTCATGCTGATGTACTTTGCGCCCACGTTTTTCTGTGATGTCACCCAGATCTGGATCTATGGCGGCCGCAAAGCCCGTATGGCTACCGTGGCCGCCGGTCTCTGGGGCGACCTTATTATCTGCTTTTTCGCCACCCTGATCTGGTGGACCACGGCTCCCGGCATGTGGGCTCATGACTTCGCCTATAAGGTCATGATGGTCACCGGCATCGGCGTCACCCTGCTGAATCTGAATCCTCTGATCAAGATCGATGGCTACTATCTTTTTTCCGAAGCCATCGGCGAAGTCGATCTGAAAGAGCGTTCCACTGCTTATCTCTCCGGCTGGGTGCGCAAGCATGTCTTCGCCTTGCCTGTCGAGATCGAGTTTGTGCCTCGCCGCCGTCGCGCTTTCTACATGATCTATGCCTTCCTCTCCGGCCTCTATGGTTACCTGCTGCTCTTCGTCGTCGTCGCTTTTACCTATCACGTACTGCACGCCTACACGCCCGAGTGGGCATTCCTTCCCGCAGGCATCCTGGCTCTTCTGGTTTACAAATCGCGTTTACGAACTTTTGGGAGATTTATGAAAGTCGTCTACCTCGACAAAAAAGAGCGCGTCTTGAGCTGGTTCACTCCCGCGCGGATCGCTGTTATCACCGCCCTCGCTTTGCTGCTGCTCTTTCTGCCCGTCTGGCCCGACTTCGTTGAGGGCCCCTTCGTGCTCGAGCCGGTGCAGCGTGCTGTTCTCAGGGCGGAAGTGCGCGGAGCGGTCACCGAAGTCTTGGCCGACGAAGGGCAGCTGGTCACCGCCGGCGCGCCCCTCGTCCGTATGCGGAATTTCGATCTGGAATCAGAAGCCGCCCGCGCCCATGCCGATCTGCAGGTGGCATCTTCTCGCGCTACTCAAAGCCAACTGCGCTACACCGGTTTCGGCCCGGCCGAGCAGGAGCGGCAACGCCTGGCGGATCAGAACCGTACTCTGGCCGATGAGATTCGCAGACTGCAGGTAAACAGCCCCATCTCAGGCGTCGTCACCACTCCCGATGTTCACGATCTGATCGGCACGTACCTCGATGAAGGCGCCCCCATCCTTGAAATCGGCGACTTCTCCCACATGCTGGCGCGCATCTACGTGCCCGAATTCTCTATGCGCGATGTCCGGTTGGGCGCAGAAGTGCGCCTCCGCCCGCAGTCCTGGGTCGAACCCATCACCGGCCGCCTGCAGTCTTTGGCTCCGGCCTCAACCCTCATCGAAGCCGGCCTGATCGCCCGTGACCAGCTCAAGGGCATCAACCCGCCCCAGTATTACGTGGGAACAGTCTTGCTCGATAATCCCGGCGACCTGCGCGACGGCATGAGCGGCACCGCCAAGATTTACGTCCAGCGCCGTAGCCTGGCCGGCTTCGCCTGGCGATTCACCAGCGACTTGGTTCAGCGCAGAATCTGGTAACCATTCTCTTCCCAAATGTCATCCTGAGCGACGCGCCCGGGTTTTTTCCTCGACCCGCGTTCTTCGTGGGTCGCGGGCGCGGAGTCGAAGGATCTTGCGTTCTGCCCTGTGTCATCACGAACAAGCGAAGCGAGCTAGGCATCCGCATCCCCTTGACTCGCGTGGGAATGGACCTCCCGTCCGTTCAGGTCGAGCGCAGCTCGACGGCTCGCACTCTCCTGTGTGTCATCCTGAACGACGGCCGACGCGGGGTCGGGGTCCGCAGCAAACCCGCTTTTGGTTTGCTGGGGTGGTTGGAGGCCCGAGTCGAACTTGAGCCGGCTTGCGGGCGTCAGCGTAGCGGGAGCTCGCTGGCGAAATTCCGAGGAGCACAGCGACGAGGGAGCTGCTTTTCCTATGGGCCCTGCTTCTTCAGCTTGCCATCTCGAGCGGTGCCCCTGAAAAGCAGCCGAGGCTGTGCAAAGCACAGCCTCGCCAACTCTCGCTCGATGGAACGTCCTCTTACTTGCGCACGGTAGTCTTTAGCGTGCTGCGCACAGTGGACTGCACCGTTGACCTTACTGTGTTCCGCACAGCTGATTTCACTGTTGGCTTTACAGTGCTCTTCACCGTCGATTGCACCGTCGAATGGATCGGCGACTTCACTGACGGATGTACAGCATCAGTGCTGCTGGGGCTTGCTACCAGAGCCTTCTTTATCGAACTCCGCTGGCTGATCAGGGACTTTTTCTGGATCGACATTGGCGCTCCTCTTGAGAATTTTTGATCTTCTTAAGCCGTGTGCACTTTCACTAGCATGAGAGTTGCCAAAGAGCCAGACCCCTTCCCACGTCCTACGACAGCTCTAGAATCAGAGACTTATAGCGGTTCCCGGTGACAACTCCGCCCTCTCTTGGGTAAGAAATTAACCCAAAGGTTAATAAATTAACCTTGCCCGGTTAATTTTTGACCTTTCGTTTTACAGCCTGCGCTTGCGGCAAAGGTATTTCATCCGTTGCGGATCGATGTTGAGCAGCGCCGCTGCTGCCGTTTTTTTCCCGCCCGAGCGCCGCAGGGCCGCCGTCAAATAGGCAAGCTCAATACGCTCGATCTCTGCATCCAGATCCACGCCGTTCTCTGGAATAAGGATCGCCTCCTGGCTGGTCGTGCTCGAATAAAGCATCTGCTGCGGCAGGTGCTGCGGCCGAATCGCAGCGCCGTCGCTCATCAGCACCATCCGTTGAATCACGTTCTCCAGCTCGCGCACATTTCCCGGCCAGGAATAGTCCTCCATGATCTGCAGGGCTTCCAAATCCACTTGCTTCAGCGCCTTGCGGTTGGCGCTGCAATAAATCCGCAGGAAGTGATCGACCAGCAGCGGCAGATCGCCATCGCGCTCGCGCAGCGGAGGAACAAAAATCGGGATCACATTGATGCGATAGTAGAGGTCTTCACGAAAACGTCCCTGCTTGACCAGTTCCTCCAGATCATCATTGGTGGCGGCAATCAAGCGAAAATCAATTTTGCGGACCGACCTTCCACCCAGCCGCTGTACCGCGTGCTCCTGCAACACCCGCAACAGCTTGCTCTGCAGGTTCTGATTCAGGGTGGTGATCTCATCCAGAAACAGCGTCCCGCCATGGGCCAACTCGATGAGCCCGGGCTTGGCGCTGTCGGCCCCGGTGAACGCTCCTTTTTCATACCCAAAGAGCTCCGACTCGATCAGGCTCTCCGGCAGCGCCGAGCAATTCAGGCAAACGTACGCCTGATCGCGCCGCCGACCCGAGTGCACGATCGCTCGTGCCACCAGCTCTTTTCCCGTGCCGCTCTCTCCTCTCAAAATCACTGTGGTATTGCTGTCAGCGACCGCGCGAATCGCCCCATACACCCGCTGCATCGCATCGCTTCCGCCAATCAGATCGCAGAATGCTTCTTTGCTCTCCACCTGCTCGACCAGCCGCCGGCCCTCCAACTCCAGCGTCCGCTTCTCGATCGCGCGCAGCATAACGATTTGCAATTCCTGAAAATTCAGCGGCGCCAGGAAAAATTCATCTGCGCCCGCCTGGCTGGCCTTGAGCGGGATGGCACGGCTGTTGGATCGCGTGAGTGCCACCACCACGAGATCGTCTCGTGCCTGCCGCATTTTCTGCAGCAGCTCCAGGCCATCGGAAGCGCCATTGCCGACACTATCCAGGTCCAGCAGAATCGCGCGAATCTGCGGATCTTCCAGCGCGGCCTGGATTTGTTTTTGCGTTTGCGCCATGGTGGTGTGAAACGCCGGCGCCAGAAAGCGCTGCATCTCCGGAAAAGGAGTCTCTTCCGAAGTAATTACACAGACTCGGTGGAACGCCTCGACGGGCGCAGACTCGGTGGCGCGCATAGAATTCCGATCTAACTGGGCGTGGCCGGATTATAGCTGGTCGGCCTTGTGTTCGCTCCGCTTTCGAGCAAGCCTTGACGGGCAAACTCGCGGCACCTGGTAACTGCTTGGCTCGCGCGTGCTACTGCTTCCCGGCAGCGCTCAATCAAGTCGTCCGGCACAGGGACCCCCCGGTTTTGCGGGTAGCGACCCTTCGGAATCCAGGCGACGCTCAAGTTCGAATTTTGGCTAGAACGACTTGCCGCACCCCCGTTGAAGCGGCGCGGAGAGAGGCGGGAAAAACTTCATCGCCCCTTCGCAGCCGGTGCCTTGTCCACTTCTTTTGCGGTGCGCAGGACGGTCTTCTTCATGCGATTCTCTCCCGCCCAGTAGAGGCTGATCTCGTGGCCATCGGGATCGTTCAGGTAAGCGTGACGCCACCCCCACGGCATCATGCGCGGCATCTGTGTCATGTAGAAGCCCTTGGCTTGCAGCTTGCGGCAGAAGGCGTCGACTTCTTTGATCTCGAAGTACAGCCGCACCCCGTCACTGGCCAGCGGTGTTCCCGGCCCGGCCAAGTGCAATGCGATGGTGGCATCGCCGCCAGGCGCACGCAGTCGTGCATACACGGGCTTGTCTTCATGGCGGAACTCGTCCACCAATTTGAATCCCAACAGGTCGCGATAAAACCCGAGCGCGCGCTGCACGTCTCTTGCATACACCATCGCATGATTGAAGGTCAGCTTATCGCCGCCCACTTGCGCTTCCGGTTGCCGTGCCGGTCCTTTCACCACCGAATGCCCAGTTTTCCTGGCCTTCTTCGACGCGGATTTCCTCGCCTTGTCTACGGTACCCGCCTTTTTCTTCGCGGTAACTTTCGCCATAGCTGCGCCAGAAGGTGGACGCGCGACATTCTATCCGAATGGTCTTCTCGGCGCTGACGGAAAGACGCTGAGCTTTACTGCACTGCAAACATCAGATCATCGCGATCGTTGTAAGAGCCCGTCGTACACGAGGACGCTCTTCCCTGATAGCGGAACTGGGCGCGAACCGCCTGAAGGCTACCAGCGGGGAGCGTGAATGTTGCGGACAAGTTCTGCGCGCCAGCCTTGGTGGGCACAATGGTAGCGATGAAGACCCACGAGGGGCTGTTGGCGTTGGACGCATAGTAGAGGTCGAGTGCGTCGGAAGTAAAGCCGCTCCAGGCCCAAACGGTTGCCGTGACCGTCGCGCTTGTACCGTGAGTCAGCGGGCCACCGTTGCTGGAAGCAATCACGATACGGTCGTTGGACTCGTCGGAGTGAAATACTCCGGCGCTGCCATCAGCGCAGGACGCGGCGATGGTGTTCGGCTGATGGGATTCCGCCCCGCCCGACATGTTGCCGCGTCCTAGCAGCAGCGTAGGGCCAGAGTCACACGAGCTGCCGACGGTTGCGCACTGCGGAGCCCTGAGCGCGGAGTTGTACAACGCGGTTTGCGGCGCAGCGGTTGAATTCACCGTCAAGGCAATGCTGGTACTGTGGCTCAGTGCGCCGGAGGTTCCAGTCACAGTTATGTTGGTGGTTCCGAGGGTCGCCGTGGCGGAAGCGGTGAACGTTAAGGTCGCGTTCGTGCTGCCGTTAGCCGGCGGGGTGACCGGATTGCTCGAATAGCCTGCCGTCACGCCGGTGGGCAGGCCGGTAGCGCTTAGGGTGGTTGCGCCACTGAAGCCGTTCTGGCTGGAGATGGTGATGGTGCTGGTTCCGTTGCTACCTTGGGTTACCGTCACGGAAGCGGGCGAGGCAGCGATGGTGAAATCCGGTGTCGCAGCGGCATTCACCGTGAGAGAGAGAGTGGCATTTGCGACCAGGCCTCCCGAGGTCCCCTTGATGGTTACGGTGACGGTTCCAGTAGTAGCCGAGGCGCTCGCCGTCAAGGTCAACACGCTGGTGCTGGAGGTGCTGGTTGGATTGAAGGATGCAGTCACACCGCTGGGCACGCCAGACGCCTGGAGACTCACTGTGTCGCCAAATCCATTCTGACCGTTCACTGTGATCGTCGTGCTACCACCTACCGCGCCCTGCGTGATGGTCACACTGCCAGGTGAAGCAGACAACGTAAAGCTTGGCGACGCCGATCCGGCCAGCGTGTTGATCAGGTTCTGTCCATTCGGGCTCCCCCATCCCGTCACCAGATCATAGCCAACTACGGCGTTGTAGGATTTTCCTCTGCCGTTATTGTTATTCCCGCTGGTGATGTCGTGGAAGTCGCTCGTGTAATTTGCGCTCTGCCCAGCGGCGTAGATGGCGGGATTGATAAAGCCCAGAATCGAGTGTCCGGTAGCCACAGCCTGCTGATTGATGAGGGCAAGAAAGCCGGCCCAGCGCGGTGCAGCAAAGCTGGTGCCGCCCCAGTCTCCGGCACACGAACCTTGGCTGCAGACGTAGTTGTCGAAGTTGGCCTCTGCCGCCACATCCGGAATATTGCGCTTGCTGGTGGAAGCTTTATTGGATGAATTGGCTACTCCAATTTGCCAGCTGGGTATGGCATAGCCATCGTCGCTGGGGCCTCCGCCGCTGTCTGCCCACGCCGTTTCCGATTCCCAGGGGCCGCCGCTGCCGTTCGTAATCAGGTCGGTACCGCCGACCGCTACCACGTAAGGGTCTTCTGCCGGATAGCTGTAGTCGCGGTTATTCGATCCGGTGTAGGCCCCGGAATCCCCTGAGGCGACGAATAGATTCTGTCCCTGGGCCGCAAACTCCTGGAATATGGGATCGTTCACGCTGGGGTCAGCGGGAGTCCAGCCCCACGAGCAACTCAGTTGCTTGGCAATATTCTCCGTTGCCATCTTGTTGAAGATGTCGACGTCCCCCACGCCTATGAACGTAGTGCCAGGGGCAATATAGACGCGAACCTGGGACATCCCCGGGGCCATGGCAATAGCTTGCATAATGTCCAGCACTTGTTCGGCATCATTGCCGTCGGACGCTCCGCTTGCGCCATCGATTAGTACGTTGTTGATGGGGACGGTGTAGGGTTGTCCGGCAAAACTCGCCGTCACGTCATTTGGGTCATAGCCGTCAAACTCTACTAGCCCAACCGCCTGGCCCGTGCCGGTGAGGGTGGTGCCGCCATAGTAAGCTGCCCGCATGTCACCGCCAAGGTATGCACCCCCTGGGCCGGAGCCGGCGTTGCCCTGTATCGCTTGCCCCCCCAGGGACCGCCTCGACTTGGGGCGGGGTTTAGAGAAATTGTTCAGACCGGCGATGTGCGCCACTGGCACGCTCAAATCCACTGAGGGTTCACGATCCGGAGAATAGAACATGCGGTTCTCCGTAGGATGCTGATAGTTAGTCATCGCGACATGAAAGGCCAGCTCAACTTGCGCCACCGTGCCACTGATATCCACCAGCAAGCGATTGGGATGCGTACCGGTTACAGTGAAACCGTTGGCGGTGGCGAAATCGACCACCGCCTGGTAATCCTCTGCCGTGGGGCCAAACTGTTCTGTGAACTCGGCCACAGTGAGGAAATGGTGGTAATCCGGGCTGGACGGGTCGTAAAGCCGAGCCAACAAGTTGGTAAGGCCGGCCTGGTTGCGAAGCGGCAGCGTGATAGCCAGGTTCATGCGCTGAGTGGATGGCAGCAAACCCATCGGCACCGCCTGCCCGCTGGCAACCGTTGGGCGAACGTGATTGTGCAATACCTGTAACGGTTGCTGGGTGTGGCCTTCGGTTGCCAGCAACAGGAGCGCAGCGACGCAGGCGAAAGCGGTTACTCCGGGCAGAAGGTGGGCATTTTTACTCACAGCCATAGCCTCTTTCCTGAGCTTGCCGCTCAATCTTCAAGATAGAAACTGGGCCAGGGCGACAGTAACGCCCAGCTTTTCAGTTTTTTGTTATTGTTTCCCTTAAGTAGTCGAGCATTCTATACCCAGTCAGTTCGGTTAGGATGAATTCTCGCCGTCCATTCTTGGCAATAAGAAAGCCGCCTCAGAGAGATTCCGGCGGCTTTCCATCACGCATGACCGAACCATCAAGAGCTGAGCCCTAACTATTCAACGTTACCGCAGGTGCAAGAGCCCTTGCCGCTACCCAGAAACAGAACAAATGAACAGGCCTGGCCCAGGAAGGAAAGTTCATCCTGCTGCAGAGCAGCGTCCGCGAACTCTTCTTCTGTGGTTACCAGATAGCTGCCGCCCGGATTTTGCAGGTGGGTCGCCCACGCGCGGAGATCCGGAGTGGGAACCGGGCTGGTGGGATCGCAGTTCGCCTGGTTGTCGGAGACGATCTTGATCACGCCGTCACTCGGAGGCGGCCAGCCGGTCAGTGGATTGTCGGTCAGGTCCCTGTCCACCGAGAGGATGAGCAGCCCATTGGCCGTAATCGGGCAAGCGCAGCACTCAGACATTTCCTGGTTGCTGTCGAACACATAGATGTCGGCGCAAACTGTGCCGTGCTTCGCGCTGATCGGGGTGCCCTGTTCGCCTGGGTTGATGATGCGGACGGTCTGATCCAATCTGCCAACATCAGACACGACACCTGGGGTCACACTGTTAAGGCGATTGGAAAAGTAGTTGACCTGGTACACGTCGCTGATGCCTTGCGCCATTACGAACGACGAACAGGCAACAACGGCGAGCAATAGGATTGTGGCGGTAGCGGCCTTTCGCATATGGAATCCTCCTTTTGTTTTCCTGACCATGCGGGTGCGGAAAGACGATTTACTGCGGAATGTACAACGCCACTTTTTGCGGAGACAATTCCCCGGAGGACCTAAGCGGGACGATTAGCCTGGACAGCTAATTCCTTTGGTGTGTCCACGTCGCTCACTCCCTCTCAAGTGTGAGCGGCTAGAGCGTAACCAGGCGGTCGCAAGCCGTACGTCCTGCATTTGCCAATTGAGAACGGCAGGATCTGACAGGCTTAGGAAGCCGCGGCTCTCTCGTCACCGGCAGAGGACAGCGGTACGACTCGGATTCCGCGACCCTTCTCGTTAATTACGGTCATTGTGCGACAGCACTCTTCACACAGCCAAAACAGCTGCAGCCGACGTGTCTTCTGAGGTTGATCCGCGAATGGTTTAATGGTGCTGGAATCCGCAGCTTCGAGCACAAACAACTTGCCCTTATGCAAGTAACGGAACGATACGGAACAAGCGGAATTGAGACACTTTTCAATCATCGCGAGCTCCGAGTCGGGCTTGTAAGACCGACGCGAGTTCAGGCGGTTTTGGCAAGATGACCCGCCCCACCGGCATGTGGAGAACATTCGCGGCCAACCTCCGCGCTGGGCTGAGGTCCAGAGATTGTGGCTTCCAAGACTGGGAAATGCGAGTGTTTTCGCGCTTGCTGCAGCAGACTGAACTGATCGCGCTTCGCGATCACATCAATCGCACCCAAGTTTCTAAGTTGCTCCGCATCCGAATCGCCAGGGTCCGGCTTTAAAACCAGGCAACCACCACAGCGTTTGCTCGCTTGAAACTCGCGCAAGATCCGCGCAGCGCTGAGCTCGGGTGGGTGATCACTGACAATCAGGAGATCGAACTGTTGTTTTTCCAGGAGCTGCCGGGCCTCGACCGCATCCCAAGTAGTGCAGGTATCAAAGCCCGCGTCTTCTAAGGCATGCTCGAGGCTAATGAGCGCGAGCTCATCGGTGTCGAGGATGAGAATCCGGCAGCGCTCTTCGTCCATCGCTTTTTCCTTAGCTGGCAAAAAGAAAACGCGCCACGCTACTTTCCAGCTCATTGAAGGGACGGGGGGACGCAACCTCATGCTAGAAAGGCGCAGACCAATGATCTGTGATCCGGATCACCGCAGTCAGCCCGCTAGCGTACAAAAGCGTTCCCACATGAAAACAAAAATCAGCCGGCATAGCGCGATGTGGTGGAACCGCCGGGAAAGCTGGTGGCAGTCAGACGGCGCAGAATCGGGTAACACTCGCATGCCCACCTCTCCAGTTCGTTCCGATTGAGAATGCGAATCTGACCGCGACTGCAGCGGATTGCCCCTGCTTGCTGTAAGAGGCCGACTGCCGCAGTTACGGACGACCGCCGACAACCGAGGATTTCAGCAAGGCGCTCGTGGGTCAGAGGCAGGAGTTCTGACCCGGTGCGGTCTTGACCCATCGCCAGCCAACGAGCCAGTCGTTCCGGAGTCTGGTGCAAGCGATTGCAGGCGGCGCCTTGCGATACCTGCATCAAGAATGCGTAAGCATAGCGCCGCAGAATGCGTTCAAGCTGTTGGGTGTCTACCAGGAGCTGGGAGAAGAGGGCCGACTCCATCCGAAGGGCGTATCCCGCGACCTCGACAGTGGCCCGCACCGATGTGCGAGTGGCGCCAAGCAAGATTGGAATTCCTACAAAGCCCTCGCGACCGATGATACCCACTCCTACCGTCGCCCCACTGCGCATTGCTGTCAAGAAGGACACCAAACCGCTTGTTGGGAAATAGACAAAGCTGATCGGCTCGTAAGACTGCCAAAGGACCTCTTCCGACTTCAAGGGAACCGAGGTCAGATGTGAACGAACTAGCCTGGATTCTTCAGCAGGAAGGGCAGCGAGAATCAGGTTATCAGGATACGGATCGCGGCGATTCAGCCACTTAGAAGAACAAGTTTTTGTGCCTCGCGGATTTATCCGCACTCTGCATTCGTGCTTCTGCCTCCCGACCATATCGTCCCCTGGCCGGGGTTTGTCTTACGGGCCCCCGAAGTCCGGGAAAGTGCGCTTTTTCGATAGATTTACTCACCCTCCACATTTGTTGATGTTCACCGAGCCGGATTGGGTTCCAAGTCATGTCTTGGCTTTGAACGCATTCCTAGTATGGGAATCGGGCTTCCCGCGTGGGTGGACGGCCTTGTGCTGTCATGATCTGCCGTTTACAGCAATCTCAATAGCTCGTGGGCTTTTTGTTTGCTTTCGGTGGGGGAGGAACAAGCCACACTATGCATTGTGATCCGGGCATTGCTTTTTCGAATCCGCACTCGCTAAAAGAACGCGGGGACAGCTTTGTTTCTCCAGCGCCCGACCTGTTCCAGATCACTATCTACCATCATTTGCACCAGCTGTTCGAAAGTCAACTTGGGTTCCCAGCCAAATGCTGCTCGTGCCTTGCTGCAATCGCCTTTGAGGTGGTGAACCTCGGCCGGACGCAGCAGAGCGGGATCAATTTCTACATGTTCCCGATAGTCCAGGCCCACGTGGGCAAAGGCGATTTCAAGGAGCTCGCGCACGGAGTGGGTCCTGCCTGTGGCGATGACGTAGTCGCCAGGCTCATCCTGCTGCAGCATCAGCCACATCGCCCGCACATAATCGCCGGCGAAACCCCAGTCGCGCTCGGCATCCAGGTTGCCCATGCGTAGCTTGTGATCGATTCCCAGCTTGATGCGCGCCACCCCGTGGCTGACTTTGCGAGTAACAAACTCCAGCCCTCGGCGCGGCGATTCGTGATTAAAGAGGATTCCCGAGCAAGCAAACTGATTGTAGCTTTCCCGATAATTAACGGTGATCCAGTGGCCGTAGAGCTTGGCCACTCCATAGGGACTCCTGGGATAGAAGCGCGTCTCCTCATTCTGTGGAGACTCCTCAACCAATCCGAACATCTCGCTGGAAGAGGCCTGGTAGAAGCGAATCCTGGGATTCACCATGCGAATGGCCTCAAGCAGACGCGTCACGCCCAGGGCGGTGAAGTCTCCGGTCAGAACCGGCTGATTCCAGGAGGTGGGCACAAATGACTGAGCAGCCAAATTGTAGATTTCGTGGGCCCGCGACTGAGTCACGGCCGCAATCAGCGAACTCAGATCGAGCAGATCGCCGGGAATGAGCGTCACCCGGTCCTGAATGTGGGAAATTCGCTCGAAGTTGAGGGTGCTGCTTCGCCGGACGAGGCCATAGACTGCATAATCCTTCTCCAGCAAAAGCTCAGCCAGGTAGGAGCCATCCTGCCCGGTAATACCAGTAATGAGCGCGTTACGTTGCATGTGACTCTGAGATTCCTATCCCTTAGCCTTCCAGGACAGATGTAGGTGTGCACCTGTCATTCTGGCAGGCTGAGAATAAATGGCAGTAACTCGGGGGTCAACTGAGCCAGGTACATGTCCCCCGGATGCATCGGACGAGATTTGTTAAACCCGATGAGGCGCTCAACCCACGGCATTCTTCCAGATCTCCAACACGAGCCACCAACGGACATCCTCAATCATGGAATTCACTATTGTTCGAGCGCTTTAGATTTATGACAGAACGGTTGCATTTACAATTGCAATCCTGGTGGCTGGCCGTGACCTCAAACATGATCAGATCGGCTACTCGCTTCGTAAGAACCCAGAGTCTGCGACTCCAGGAAGAGGAATGAAAGTCTCAGTAGTGATGGCTGTGTTTAATGAGCGGACTTTTATCGATGAAATTGTTAGGAGGGTCCTCTCGTCGGTTGGAAGGATGGGGTGCGAACCCTGCGGTGCGTTCTGAAACACAACCTAAGCGATTCGCAGTCGAAGGGAATACCCGTTTTCGAAGATCCGGCTCGCAGAGCCGGATCTCAGCCCAGCACCAAGGTGAAGTAGCTACCGGAAAATTGGTCTGTCCGTGCGATGTTGATGGTGAATGGCATAGGACTTGGACTCCGACGAGTGAAGTCGCGATCAAACCCGCCTGGCGCCCATTTCTGTTTTCGACTCGGGAGCCGAGGCGCGCGCTCGAATACAATAGCCCTGACATGAGCAGTGCACAGTGGGCAGCAAAGACCAATGACGACTGGAAACGGTGGGAAGGCCAGTCGGTGGAGGGAAAGTTTCATCTGCGCCAGTATTTGGGTGGCTCCGATGACACCGCCGTGTTCCTTACTGAATTCGGTGAGCGGCCTCAGAGAGCAGCCATCAAACTCACCGTGGCGAGTCCAGAAAATGCAGAGTCCCAACTCTCGAGTCTGAGTACGACTGCCACACTGTCACATCCACATCTGCTGCGCCTGTTTCAGACAGGGCGCTGCCGGCTTGCAAATACTGACCTGCTCTATGTCGTGATGGAGTATGCCGAAGAAGATCTCTCACAAATCCTTCCCCAGCGCCCGCTCAGTCCTGCAGAAGCACAGCAAATGCTCTTACCCGTTCTGGACGCCCTGACATTCCTTCATGCCAAAGGGTTTGTGCATGGTCACTTGAAACCAGCAAACATCATGGCGGTCGGGGATCAGTTGAAGATCTCGGGCGACCGATTGCTCAAAGCGGGTGAGTCAACCGCTCGAGGAATCAAGCCGAGTGTTTACGACGCACCCGAGATTGCAAGCCGAGGGGTCTTGCCCGCCGCTGATGTTTGGTCGCTTGGCATGACGCTGGTCGAGAGCCTCACACAGCAGCCGCCACGGGTGCAGAAAACGCCACAGCAAGAACCGTCATTGCCTGCAACAATTCCCGAGCCTTTTCTGGACATCGCTCGCCATTGCCTGCTCCGGGATCCTCGATCGCGTTGGAGGGCTGGCGACATTAAGGCGCGATTGCGGCCCGCCGAATCCGTTTCGCATCCCCAAGGCGGTTCCACAATCCTACCGCGGTCCAGGAAATGGCATTACCTCTTGCCGATCATGGCTGGAATAGCTTTATTGGCAATACTGGCAGGCGCAAAACTGCTCAAGTCTCCACCCAAGGCTCTCCCGGAAGCTGTCAGCAGTCCTGCTAAAGCGCCAGAACAGCCCAATACCCAGCCGGAACCCCAGCCGGACACAAAGGCAACTTCGGGCGGCATTCCTAAAGCCGCGGTTGTGAATCAAGTCGTACCTGACGTGCCCAAGCAGGCAAGGGACACCATTCAGGGCACAGTGAAGGTGACGGTTAGAGTGGCGGTTGATTCCTCTGGAAATGTGACAGCGACAAAGCTCGAATCCCCTGGGCCAAGCAAATACTTTGCCGATCGAGCATTGCAAGCGGCGCGCGGTTGGACATTTACTCCCGCCGAAATTGACGGCCGGAAGGTTCCGAGTGAATGGATGCTGCGATTTCAATTTGCAAGAAGCGGAAGCAGAGTGCTGCCTGTCCAAGCAGCTCCTTAACGGAAGTATGGCAGCTTTTCGGGAGTAACCGAGCGGATCAACTGAGCTTCGTACCTTGAAATTGCGAGTGTGATGCCGATCGATTGTTGGATACGAGCCTTCACTCTTGACGAGTCCTAATGCTGGCTCGACCTAATGATCTCCGCGATCCTCTCAGCGGCGTGCCCGTCCCAGAGCGGCGGGATCTTTCCCTTTCTTGCTTCGCCAAGCAGAATCCTTTGGGCCTCACTCCGTACTCGTTCGACTTTCCGTCCTACCAGCACATTGGTGCCGATCTCGACCGTCACCGGGCGTTCAGTGTTTTCTCTGACCGTGAGGCACGGTGTTCCCAAGTACGTTGTCTCTTCTTGGATTCCGCCTGAGTCGGTGATCACTAACGTCGCCCGCTGCTGTAGCGCCAGGAAGGACATGTAAGGCAGCGGGTCCATCAGTCGCAGGCCACATTTATGAAAACCATTGAGCCCGACCTGTGCCATCCGCTGTCGAGTGCGAGGATGCACCGGGAACAGTACCACCAACGCCGAACTCAGACCTTCCAGGCTGTTCAGCATTCGTTTCAGCCAATCCAGATCATCGACATTTGACGGGCGGTGCAAGGTCACCAGGACAAACCGCTCAGGCAGCTCCGGCGGCACATGTTTCTGTGCTTCCGGTAACATGCGAATGAGTGTGTCGATCATTACATTGCCGACTAAATGGATCTTGGCATTATCTATGCCTTCTCGGGCCAGATTGCGATTGCCATCCTCCGAGGGGGTGAACAAGAGGTCGGCCAATTGATCAGTAAGCAGCCGGTTTATCTCTTCCGGCATCGAGCGATCGAAGGACCGCAGCCCCGCCTCGACGTGCGCCACCTTGACTCCGAGTTTAGAGCAGACCAAAGCAGCCGCCACCGTCGAATTCACGTCCCCATACACCAGGACATAATCCGGCTTCTGCTCCAGCAGGACCGGTTCAAAGCGGCAGATGATTTCAGCCGTCTGCTGCGCGTGACTGCCTGACCCGACTTGCAGGTTGATATCTGGCGGGGGCACCCGGAGCTGCTGGAAAAACACATCTGACATGTTCACGTCATAGTGTTGACCAGTATGAACGATGGTCTGGCGGACCGACGAATGGTGTGTTAACGCCTGGTGAACCGGCGCAAGCTTCATGAAGTTCGGACGGGCCCCTACTACGTGCAGAATATGCATGAGTGACTTACGCCGCATTTTAGCATCCGTTCAACTGCCCCCGCCGAACCCTACTTAGGCGAAGCAGCGGGGATAGCTTCGGTGTTGGCAGCTTGCTCGCGATACCAGGCGACGGTTCGCGCGAGCCCATCCTCGAACTTAACCCTGGTCCGATAGCCCAGGTGTTTCTCGGCTAAAGTCACGTCCGCCAGGGAGTGCTTGATGTCTCCAGCGCGCTCCGGCGCGTACTTGGCAGGTTTCGTGAAACCAGTAATCTGCTGCAGCACCTGGTATGTGTGGTTCAGGGTGACCCGGATTCCCGTCGCTACGTTGAAGGCCTTGCCGGCAGCCTCGCTGACGGGCGCCGAACAGGCCAGCAGATTCCCCGCCACCACATTGTCGATGTAGGTGAAATCGCGGCTCTGCTCTCCATCCCCCAAGATCGTTGGCGCTTCCCCGCGCAGCATTTTGGTGATGAATATCGCCAAAACTCCCGAGTACATGGATGTAGGATCCTGCCGCGGGCCAAACACGTTGAAATAGCGCAGCGATACCGTTTCCAGCCCGTACACCCGATGGAATGAACTCATATAGTATTCGCCGCTCAGCTTAGACACCGCGTATGGCGAAATCGGATCGGGCAACATCCCTTCGTGCTTGGGAAGGGTTGGAGTATCGCCATAAAGCGACGACGATGACGCATACACCACGCGTTTTACCTTGGCATCCCGAGCGGCCACCAGCAGATTCAGCGTGCCGTCCACGTTGGAGCGATGGGTATTAATCGGATCCTCGACCGAAACGGGCACGGACGGAATGGCCGCCTGATGCAGGACATAGTCGATATCCTGGCAGGCGGCGCGCATCGCCTCCAGGTCCAGCAAATCGGCCTCGCGGAAATCGATCCTGCCTTGAATGTCGGTGATGTTATTGCGTTTGCCGGTTATGAAGTTGTCGATTCCGCGAACCTTCTCACCCCGCTCCAACAATGCGTGGGCCAGGGAAGAGCCGATGAAACCGGCCGCCCCTGTAATCAGATAATTTGACATTCGCTTCGGTATCCTTCATCCAGGAATTTCGACTCGCGCACCGGGCTCTGAATTGACGCAATTCTCTGTGCCCTCAGCAGCGCACGATATTGGGGGAGTCGATCCCCTTGGTGGCGTTGCGGGTATCCACCACCAGTTGCGATTCGCGAACGATCCGCCGGTAGTCGTAATCGCTGTGATCGGTCACGATCAGCACGCAATCGTATTGTCCCAGATTTTCCAGCGGCGTGTTCTTCATCTGCAGATCATACTTGCGTCCCTTGCCCACAAACGCAAAGTAGGGATCGTTATAGCGCACCTCCGCCCCTTCCTTGTGCAGCAGCTCGATGATGGTCAGTGACGGCGACTCCCGCAGATCGTCGATATCCTTCTTATACGCCACTCCTAGCACCAACACCTTCGACCCGTTCAATGCCTTCTTTCTCTGGTTGAGCGCCTTCGCCACGGATTGCACCACGTGGTAAGGCATGGCCGTGTTCACATCGCCGGCAAGCTCGATGAAGCGCGTCTGAAAGTCGTATTCCTTTGCCTTCCAGGAGAGATAGTAAGGATCCACCGGGATGCAGTGCCCGCCCAGCCCGGGTCCGGGGAAGAACGCCTGGAAGCCGAAAGGCTTGGTCTTGGCAGCTTCGATGACCTCCCAGATGTCGATCCCCATGCGCAGACAAAGCAGTTTCAGCTCATTCACCAGTGCGATATTCACGCAGCGATAGATATTCTCCAGCAGCTTGGTCATCTCCGCCGCTGCCGGGCTGGAGACACCCACCGTGCGGCGGAAGATTGAGCCGTACAGCGCCGCTGCCAGATCGGTCGCGTTTGTTTCCAGGCCGCCCACTACCTTGGGAATGTCCCGCCGCGCCACTTCCGTATTTCCCGGATCTTCGCGCTCGGGAGAAAACGCTACGTAGAAACTGCCTGTCTCGTTCCCTGCCCGCACCGCCTTCAGCCCCAACTTGTTCCCTTTCTCCAGGATCGGCACCAGCACATCTTCGGTCGTGCCGGGATAGGTCGTGCTCTCCAGCACCACTAGCTGCCCCGGCCGCAGATGCGGGGCAATTGTCTCCGCCGTGGCCACGATGTAGCTCATGTCCGGCTCGCGGTATTCATCCAGGGGCGTGGGCACGCAGATGACCACCGCATCCATCTCACTGATGCGGGAGAAATCGCCAGTGGCATGAAACCCGCGCGCCGCCGCCTGCTGAATCTGTTGCGCTTCAATGCGCACGATATAGGACTGACCCCGCGCCAGCGTGTCGACTTTTTTCGGATCAACGTCGAACCCCGTCACCGGAAAGCGCTCTTCGCTGAACAGCAGCGCCAGCGGCAACCCCACGTAGCCCAGCCCCAGAATGCCCACGTTGGCCGTTCGCGCTGCGATCTTATCTTTCAAGCTCTCCGCCACCGTGCGGGTAGCAGTGCTCATAGTCATAATCTCCTACCGAGTGAAATCAGAGCGAGAGGAAGCCTGCAAGTCTGCACCTTTCTTTCTGCCAGGCTGAGAATAAACGGCAGTAACCCGGGGGTCAAATGAGCTAGGTATATGTACTCCTGAGTTATTGGGTAAGATTGCAGGCGATTTCCACTGGCGTACTCGAAAACAGATTGGTACCCAGATTACGCTCGACATCGCGTTCAGAATAACTGTCGAAGTCCTCTGGGTACCATCGGAGAAACTAGAAGGACACTGCCTCGTTCAGGAAACTCTCATGATCTTCCTGCGAATCGCTCCTGCGAGCCCGAGCAATCCACCACCGAGCAACATTAAGCTGGCCGGCTCGGGAACCGCAGTGAATGGCCCAGAGATTCGCGGCTGGCGGAGATCATTGAACCCTCCAGGAACACTGATGTCGGTGCTCAGAATGGATTCTCCGTTGGTGGCGAAGATGGTCACGAAGTTGTTGCCGTTCGCCGCAGTGAAGACCAGTGAGGCTAGAGGCTCAGGGTTACCATGACTGTCAAGAGCGTGCACGGTAATTGTAGACGAACCACCTGCACAGTTTTGACACCCCCCAATGAACGGATTGATGATCAG
Source organism: Terriglobales bacterium (assembly GCA_035624455.1). Lineage (NCBI taxonomy): Bacteria > Pseudomonadati > Acidobacteriota > Terriglobia > Terriglobales > Terriglobales bacterium. Next base: position 919 of record DASPRM010000148.1, on the reverse strand, counting down.
GTCATTGTAAGTCTGGCCGCTGGCGAGCGCGATCGATAGGTTGGTTAATGGAGTCCCTTCCGGACTAGCCGAGACTCGGGCTTGTCCAGATGAGGGTTCTGCCAGGTTTTGCGATGAGCTGAAGTTGACAATGAGCCCAGACTGATTGGTAGTGCCAGTCAGCAACGTTCCCGTCGTCCCAGAGCCCAGCAGGATGTTTTCCTCGTTAGGCTGGGGATCATTTTTCAGTTCGAACATGATATCCGCGTGCGCAGGCATCGCGGTAACAAACACCGCCAACGCTGCAGCAGCGAAAAGTGCAGGTTTTATCTTCACAGCCCTCTCCCTTGTCCTCAATTTCACCTTGCAAGCAGACTCAATGTTGCTGGCTGCTCTCAACAGTCTCGCGGAGCTAAGCGCGGGGCTCAATACAGCGAGTCAGGTAACAGGAGGGAAAAAATCGGTTAAGGATTTTTACTTAGTATCGCTACAACTGACGCCGCAGCATTAACTTGCAACAGATATGAACAAGGGCGTCGAAGCGCACTCTGGACAGCCATCTCCGCGTTTGCGCTGGTCGTGCCGCACTCTCAGCCTCGGATCTTTAGGTCCTCGGCCCCGGCCTATTTTCCAGATTCAATTGCTCGAGACTGCATCCATTTCCAGGCGCTCGCGACGATGTCGGACAGGCTGCGAGAGGGCGTCTAACTTAGAACCTGCTTCGCTTTTGCCGGCGCAACGAAAGGGTTTGTTGACTTAACTCTTCTGTGCAATCAGCAGTCCTGCAACGTCGCTCCTATCCCTGGGAGACTCCCTGGTGGCGGTCAGATGTGCTCCCCAACTTTTTCTTGGGAGGCTCTTCAAAAGGTTTCGAAGAATAGCTTTTTGCAAAACAAACCTACTTAAGTCATTTGTTTTCAGCAAAAAATTGCAGCTCGCG
>DASPRM010000147.1 GCA_035624455.1 Terriglobales bacterium | reverse complement strand
CGGAGTCGGCAATGGCAACATGAACAAAGCTTCCCTGTCGGCTGCCGCGAGAGCTGCCAAGAAAGGGGTCGTGGTGGTCAGAAGCAGCCGGGTGGTCACTGGGAGCGTCGGGCGCAACGTGGAAGTGAACGATGATGAGATGAACTTCGTAGCCTCCGACGAACTCAACCCGCAGAAGGCTAGGATTCTGCTGATGTTGGCGCTGCTCAAGCCTCGGACCACGGCAGAAATCCAGACTTTGTTTTACACCTACTGATGGGGTGGTTGTGCCAGCTTCCGCCCCTTAGGCGACTGAATCCTCTGGCATGGATTCTAACTGATGATCTGGATTGAACTCTGCATTCTCTTGGCTTGCATCTTGATTGGTGCGCGCCTCGGAGGACTGGCGCTCGGCACCGTCGCCGGGGTTGGGTTGGGCGTATTTGTCTTCGTATTTCACCTGCCACCCGGTGGTCCCCCCCAGACCGTCCTCGGCATGATCATTGCCGTGATCACTGCGCTTGCTGCAATGCAAGCCGCTGGCGGGCTTGACTATCTGGTTATGGTGGCGGAGAAAATCCTGCGTCGACACCCACAGTACATAACCTTTGTTGCCCCTGTGGTCACGTATCTTTTGATCGTTGCCTCGGGTACGACACACGTAATTTACGCCTTGCTGCCGGTTATCGCCGAGGTCTCGCGCAAGGCGGATGTCCGCCCTGAGCGTCCATTGTCTATCAGTGTGATTGCTGGTTTTCAGGGAGCGGTAGCCTCTCCGATTTCCGCCGCCACGGTGGCGATGGTGGGCCTTCTTGCCGGACATAATATTTCGCTTCCGCGTCTGCTCGCGGTCACGATACCTTCCACATTCCTGGCTGTCCTGATCGGTGCGGTTTCCGTTTCCTGGCGCGGTAAGAAGTTAAGCGACGATCCCGAATATCAAGAGCGCCTTGCCAGCGGCGCCCTGAAGCCTGTGGAATCAACTCCGGTGCCGCAGGGGAAAGCACTCAGAAATGCGCGTGGCTCGATGCTGCTTTTTCTTGCCGGCATCATCATGGTTGTGTTGATTGGCGTGTTCCCGCGACTACGCCCGGTGTACGAAACAATTGAAGGCGGCGCCACGCAAACCGATCAGGTCAGCATGGGAATGGCCATTATGATCGTCATGATCGCGATTTCAGGATTGATCATGATCCTGTTCAAGGCTTCACCTGAGGCCACGCTCAAGGGAACCATCATGCGCAGCGGCATCGTAGCAATCATTTCCATTCTTGGCGTTTCCTGGCTGGGTTCCTCTTTCTTCGAGGGCAACCGGACCCTTATCGTCAGCTCCATCTCCGACCTGATCCGCGTTTATCCATGGGCCTTCGCGGCAGGGCTGTTCATTCTATCGGCCATGCTTTTCAGCGTCGCTGCCACGGTTGTAATCCTCATGCCGGTGGGCCTGGCGCTTGGCCTGCACCCTTCGCTCCTGATTGCATTCTATCCAGCGGCTAACAGCGTGTTCGTTCTCCCGACTTACGGCACTCTATTAGCTGCCGTCTCCTTCGATCAAACCGGAACAACCAAGATTGGAAAGTATTTGCTCAACCACAGTTTCATGCTTCCTGGAGTGGTCACGGTTGTGTCAGCGGTGATTATCGCGCTCTTCCTACAGGCGCTTCTTTTCTAATGGGTTTATGTGCGAACTGAGCGCGGCCACACAATCACAAGCAAAAAATGCTGATGGCCTCGAAAAGTGCGAGACGAGCAGTTCTTCCTCATGCGGTAGAGCTGGCAATCGAATTCATGCAAACAAGCCTTTTCGCTCAGCCCTGCGGCTCTCGTTTACCGGCTCTACCTCGCTCCCTTTTTGCTGTTCCTGCGTCCCCTCTCAATGCTTGAGCTTGGGAACTTTGCTATCCAGCAGCGTGACCAGTTCCTGTCCACCGGCGGGCGGCTTCACATCTTTCCCACGTACGATGTCGGTAGCGCTCATCACTTTGCCGTACAAGCGTTGGTTAGCGTCGCCATCCTGGTGGAGAGTAGCTCCATCCAGAGATACGCCGGCAAACAGGCCTTTGGACTTCGCGTAAGTCAACAGGTCGGAGCCGCCCACCGAAGTGCTGGTGGCACTCGCGCTGCTAGGACCGGCGGTGGCACTGGCGTCACTGCCAACTTTGGTTTTGTCTTTAAGGACAGCCTCTACGCCTTTGTTGTTCATCACTAGCATTACAAAATCGGTGGACGATCCACCAACCTGTGCGCCGACGCTGGCGCCGCCGATGCTATACATCGCAGGAGCGGACCACTTGCCAGTGAAGTTCTCTCCCGTGCGGCAGCTCAGTGCGCCACGCCCCCCGCTTCCTCCCACACCAAAACCGAACTTCTTCACGTTCGGCAGCACGATGATGCAGAGCGATTTCGCCAGCACGTCCGCAGGAACATCGTCGCCCGTGACCACCTGCTGAAATACGGTGGCCGCGTTCTTCAGGGTTTCCTCATCTTTCTCTTTGCTCGCCCCCCAGGCGGGTGCGGCCAAACACGCAAAGATGCAAATAACCACGAACCCCAGGGCACTTGTTCGAATCGACGTCGCCAGTCTTGGGAAGAGTGAAAACACCATGGTTTTTGACCTCCTTCGGGATCAAGAAAAGGCCTATTTCGAAAAGGTAGTTATAGTTCCGGGTTCCCGCCAAACAATAAGGGATCGGCTGCAGCCTCGCGCCGGGCCGCGCCGACATAACTGTTCCAAGGCCGATAGTCGCGCTTCCTCCGACAAGGCCAAGCAACGTCTCGCAGAATTGCACAAATACTCGCGGGTTGCAATCTTCCGTTGCAACTTAAGAAAGTCAAGAAGATATTTTTTATTCACAGGAAAACGATTGTCGAGAAATTTCACAGAGAAGTTGCTTGTGCCAGTTTTCAGCAGCTATTTTTGACCACCGAATGCCATGTCGAGGGGATGAACATGCGAAGAATCGCTTATCCAGCCATTGGCGTGCTCCTTGCGTTCACGCTTTCCTTGTTGCCCGTCTCAGCTCAACAAAAACCAAACATCGTCGTGATTTTTGGCGATGACATCGGCTACTGGAACGTGGGCGCGTACACGCACGGCATGATGGGATGGACCCCGAATATCGACAGCATCGGCAAGAACGGCATGCTCTTCACCGATCACTATGGACAGCCAAGCTGCACTGCCGGTCGCGCCGCCTTCATCATGGGACAGATGCCCATCCGCACTGGTATGACTACCATCGGCATTCCTGGATCAACACGCGGAATTCAAAAAGAAGATCCAACTCTCGCAGAAGTATTGAAGTCGCAAGGATACGCGACCGCACAGTTCGGAAAAAACCACCTCGGTGACCGCAACGAATTTCTGCCTACCAACCACGGCTTCGACGAATGGTTCGGCAATCTGTATCACCTCAATGCGGAAGAGGAGCCTGAGGAGCTCGATTACCCTGCGCACAAGAATCCTGACTATCTGAAAAAGTTCGGACCGCGTGGCGTGCTTCACACCTGGGCAATGGATACGGATGATTCCACCACCGATCCGAAATTCGGAAGAGTCGGACGACAGAAAATTGAAGACACCGGTCCGCTCACCCGCAAGCGCATGGAGACTATCGATGCCGAAGTCCTGGGCGAAACCCTGAAATGGATGGACAAAAACGGCAAAGGAGGCAAGCCCTTTTTCGTTTGGTTTAATTCCACTGCGATCCATATCTGGTCGCATCCCAATCCCAAGTACGTTCAGATGGCGGTGAACGAAGGCCGAGCGGAGGAGGATGTAGTCCGCGCTCGCATGCTTGAACATGACGAGCATGTTGGCGCCATTCTCAAGAAACTCGACGAACTGGGAGTTGCGGACAACACGATCGTGGTGTACACCACCGATAACGGCAACGAATTGATGTTCTGGCCGGATGGTGGCTACGCTCCCTTCCGTGGCGAAAAGGGCACAACTTGGGAAGGTGGCCTGCGTGTACCCTGTTTGATCAAATGGCCCGGGCATATTCCCGCCGGCACCGTCTCCAATGGTGTTCAAAGCCACGAAGATCTCTTCGTTACGCTCGCTGCCGCCGCCGGGTTGCCGGATCTGAAGCAGAACCTTCTAACCGGGTACAAGATGGGTTCGACGACCTACAAGGTTCACCTGGACGGATACAACAATCTCGATTACTGGACGGGAAAATCGCAGAAATCTGCACGCCGGGAAATTTTCTATTACGACGAAACCGATCTCATGGCCATTCGCGTCGATGGTTGGAAGATGCATATCGGCGTCAAGATGCATAACAACTGGTTCGATCCAAAGAGCTATCCCAGCGTCCCATATGTCGTGAACCTCCTGATGGATCCCATGGAAAAGATGACGCCCGACTCGGAGGAGTTCGGCTACATCGGGCGCGAATTTTTCGCTCACAAGCTCTGGGCTCCTACCGCCGCTGGTCCATTTCTAGCAGCTCATCTCAAGAGCCTGCAGGACTATCCTCCACGGCAAGGCGCCGACACGCTCAGCATGAAGAAGGCCATCGACGAGGCGATGAGGAAGATGGAGGCGCCCGTAGGAAGCAGTAATTAAGCGGATTTCAATTGCGTTCTTTTGCCGTTCAGGCGCACTCAAATCCGTATCCGGGAAACTGATCAAGGAGCTCGCGTGAGCCAGGAGCCAGTTGCCGACGCGAAAACCGCTTTGGCCGGCCAGCGCACTAGTTTCGCCAGGTTTCGCACCTCTCTTGCGCTCGACCGTACGACTCTAGCCTGGATTCGCACCGCCTTGGCGTTTGCCACCTTTGGCTTCGGGATGATCGGCTTTTTTCGCGCGCTCGAACAGCTCACCCACACCCAACAATCGGCCCGCCTTCATCAGGCAGCCATTCGCATGGGCGTGGCACTTGTACTGATCGGATTGGTTGCTACACTTATCGCCGCGATTTCACATTGGCTCGTTTTGCGCCGGTTACGTCTTGGGGAAACCCCAGTAGTGGCAAAATGGCCGCTTAGCGTCGCCATCGCTGTGCTGGTTTCTATTCTCGGACTCTACTCGCTCTGGTCCTACTTCATCCAGTAGCCCGGAGTGAGAATCGCAGGAGCTGCCATGGCTCAGCCGAACCCCGTGCCCTTCCTTCCGGAGCAGCAGGTGTCGCCCGCCATCGTCTCTGAGGATGCCTCCCTGATCCGCGGAGGACCGTTCTATCGCGCCCAGCAAACCACTCGTCTGATTGACTCCACGCACTGGAATCTGGGAAGACGCATCATTCTTGCCATTGCGGTGGGATGGCTGCCGCTGGTGATTATGACCGCGCTCTTCCACCCCGCCGCCTTGCGAAGCCTGCTTACCGACTACCGGGTAACCAGTCGGATGCTGATCGCGGTGCCCGTCCTGCTGCTGGGGCAGGTGTTGATGGAATCGCGATTTCGTTTGATTGTGCAGCACCTGCGCGACGCTGGACTATTGAAACCGAAAGGACTAGCCGACCTGGATCTCGTCATCAACAGCCTGTTGCGCTGGCGCGATTCAGTGTGGCCGGAACTCGCCATCATCGCTGCTGTTTACATCTCTGTGGCTCTCAATATTTCCTCTCGTGTTCACGAAGCTCGTCCCTGGGCTCTTGCCGGTGAAGGCGCCAGCCATCTTCTTCCCGCGGGATGGTATTACGCTTTGGTCAGTCAGCTGATTTACCAGTTTCTGGTTGGTCTGAGTCTCTGGAAATGGCTGCTTTGGTCGTATTTCCTCTTTCGCCTGTCGCGATTGGATTTGCAGCTCATTGCCACCCATCCAGACCGCCACGGTGGAATTGGGTTCCTGGGTCTCTCGCCAATGGGCAATGCTCCGTTTGCCTTCGCAATCTCGGCGGCAATTGCCTCTAATTGGCGCCATCAAATCCTCGATCAGGGCGCGCACCTTGTTGGCTTTAGGCTGCAGGCTGCAGTCCTGCTGGCCATAATCTTACTCATAGCTATCGGTCCACTCGTGTTTTTCGTTCCGCGATTGGCCAAGCTGCGGCGTCAAGGCATCCTCGACTACGGAACGCTCGGCCAGATACACAGCATGGATTTCCATTTGAAATGGATTCTCAATCGCGCGGGCCACGAGCAGGAATTCCTCACCGCACCTGAAATCAGCACGCTGATTGATTACGGAAGCAGTTACGAAAACATAGAGAAGATGCAGCCTTTCCCCGTCGACAAAGGCGCATTCATAGTGCTCGCTCTTGCTGTCGCCTTGCCGATGATTCCGGTTGTCCTGGCTGAGATCCCATTAGCTGTCGTGTTGAAGGCGTTGCTGAACGCTGTGAAGTGAGAAAGTGATCAGCGATTGGCCCGGGCGATCAGGATCAGGAAATTGGATGGGCAGGAGGAGCAAGACATGGCAGTCGCAAAGCTTCAAGAGCTACCGCTATTTGATCTCGGCCACAAGACGGATTCGTGGGAGAAGCGCCGCGCCGAAGGAAAGGCACTGCGTCACTCTGTTCCGCGGGAGTCTCATGCCGAGTGGAAACCGTCGAGGCATAGGACCGATCCGGTGAAGACCGTCATGGCGAGCAACAAGGGACGGCAAGAACATCTCATACCTCTTCGTATGGGGCGAATGGCCTCATCGCCATTCGCGTTCCTACGCGGCTCGGCTTGTGTGATGGCGGCCGATCTCTCCAATACACCGATTAGCGGCATTCCCACAGTAATGGACGGCGATGCTCACTTGAACAACTTCGGTTTATATGGAACCCCGCAACGCGAGGTCGTCTTCGATCTTAACGATTTTGATGAAGCCATCGTTGGTCCGTGGGAGTGGGACCTGAAACGTCTGGCGGCCAGCGTCAACGTCGCCGGACGCCAAAATGGTCTGAATCGCCGCGAACGAGCTGCGGCAGTAAGACGCTGTGTGGAAGGATATCGCTTCAACGCTCATCGACTGCAGGGCATGGGCGTTCTGGACGTCTGGTATCTTCACGCCTACCCCGGTAAGGACAACCCCGTTGCGAAGATGGATGCGAAATCGAAGGCTGTCTTCGATAAGACAGTGGCCAAGGCGATGCGTACCGACAACCGCGGATTGCTGCCAAAAGTGGCCGATCGCGGGCGGAATGGAAGATGGACCTTCAGGGAAGCCCCGCCCGTATTAACTCAGGTCGATAAAACCACGAAACAGAAGGTGATCAAGGCCCTCAACCAATATTCGCTCACGTTGTCGCGAGAGCGGCGAGTAATGCTGGGTCGCTACTATGCTGCCGACGTAGCCCACAGAGTGGTCGGGGTCGGATCTGTGGGCACGAGGGCATACCTGGTTCTGTTGTTTGGAAACGGCGATGACGATCCCCTGTTTTTGCAGGTAAAGGAGGCCGCTGCTGCAGCGCACGCACCCTTTGTACCTCCAATGCTGGAAGAATTTCGTCACAACGGCAAGCGAGTACTAGTAGGCCAGCGAGCGCTGCAGGCATCATCTGACCCGATGCTCGGCTACACCGAGATCGAAGGCCGAGACTTTTACGTTCGGCAGATGAAGAACCTGAAGGCATCCGTGCCGATTGAGTGGCTGACCGGCTCCGCGTTCAACTTCTATGCTTGGGCATGCGGCGCGATCCTGGCCCGCGCACATGCCCGCACGGGTGATCCAGCTCGTATCTCCGGTTATTGCGGAAACTCGACCGTGCTGGACGAAGCGCTTGCAAGCTGGGCCGAAGCTTATGGCGATCAGACAGAAGAGGATCACGCAGCGCTGGTTGACGCTATTCGTCGTGGAGAGGTGAAAGCGGATCTCTCCGAGGGTGCGACCGACTAGCGCGATACACAACTCATCCAATCTTTCCGAGCAACCCGCGCGGCTATTCGGTGAACTAGTGAAACTGGCTGCGAAGAGTCAAGCGCGTCCGATGCATTTGTGTCTCCTAACGAAAGCGACGCCTTTTCCATTCTCCGAACCCTGCCGTGGATCGGTAGCCGACGCGTCGCGTTTTGGGGTGCTTTCGCGATGGCGGTTACCGCAGGTATCGGTAAGCTCTTTTGGCACAACTATTTCGTAAGCCTCGGCAACGAGCCGCCGAAGACGGTTGCGCGGATAGACGATCCAGAAAAAAACCGCCGATTAGCAGAATCGGCGGGTTGAAGACCATGAAACAATGGTTCCACAGACTAGGCAGCTAGCTTCTGTCCCAGGAACTCCTTAGCTTTTGCCACCTCCGCGTCCCATTTGGTGAGCTGCTCGGGTGTCAAGAAATTCACCAGGCGTTGACGAATGGCCGCCCTATTTTCACTGACCTTCTTGATAAGGTCCTCTCTTGACGCATTGGGGTTCTGTTGCTTGTAGTCGTGCAACTTTTCGGAGGCTTCTGCCATAAAGGTGTGCAGCTTCTGTTTCTGATCCTCGGAGAGATTCAATTCTCCTCCGAACCTCTTCAATTCACTTGCAACAGCATCGCGTTGTTCGGGCGTAAGAGGCATGGTGTGCTCCTTTTTTCGGGTTATGGCTTGATGATGGGTTGAGAGATTTCTTGAGGAAGAGAGTCTGCAGAATAGCGGGGCTGTGCAGGATGCAGGTCCTGCACAGCCTTTGGGCTTCACGAGGTGAACTGCTGCCTTTTGCGAGCTGGTTGGGAACGAGTCGAGTAGCGGAGCTAAAAGGGAAAACATCTGCATAAATTGCACATGACCGGCCCATATCCTGGTGCCTGCCGCTATATCAGGGTTTTCAGTACGAACTGAGATGGTGAACGCGATTAATGGTTGCGATGTGGATTTTGTGAACGTCGAATGCGCTCAGTACCTCAATTGAACGCTATCGACTCCCGAACACGTCTCGATCGCTAATTTCGGCGGTGTTCGGGGACTGCAGACAATTACCATTCGCCAATGGCTTTTCGAACCCGAGCGCCATCATCCGCGAAGAAATTCCGGCGGGAGAGAGCCGCCGTAGGTGCCAATTGAACCAAACGTGCGGCACCCGGTCAAGCGCAATTCGCCTCTTATTGCGGTGCGTTTTTCCACTCGCGCAAGGAGTTCGCCCCTTGTTTGCCTTAAAAGCAAATGTGGCCTAAGTCCCCAGTGAAATATCCCGCTATCACAAGTAAACCGACCGCCTGCGAGGAACCAAAAGTTCTTGGTGCTCGTCCTAACGCGGTTCGCCAGTTGGATGCGAAGGCGATTGAGAGTAGGATGCGGTTAGCCAACTTCGCCAAGGCCGCCACTTCGAAAATTGAGGTTTTTCGAAAGGAGGCAAGATGGCGACATATCTCCGCCAGCTAATTCTTGTAATTCTGATGGTGCTTGTTACCGGTATTCTGGCGACAGGCCAGACATCACAAGCACCGCAAACGTCAGCACCCGAACAGGGCAGTGCAATGGGCGCCCAGACTGCAGGCAGCCCAGAGATGCACCTGCAGATGCTCTCCGAGAAACTCAATCTCAGCGACGATCAAAAGGCCAAGCTGAAACCCCTTCTAACAGATGAAGCCCAGCAGATGAGGGCAGTCCGCGACGATTCTTCTCTTTCCCAGGAGCAGAAGCGGGCCAAAATGAAATCCATTCACGAGTCGTTCCAGCCCCAGATTAACGGTGTGCTTACGCCCGAACAGCAGGCCAAATGGAAGCAAATGAAAGAGGAGGCCAAGGAGCATTACAAGGGGTCAAAGGAACGCGACAGCGAACACGAGTAAACACAGTCAATCAGGTGTATTTTGGAGGAATACAAGAGGCGGCTGCTGCGGCCGCCTTTTTCCTTGGCTCGGGAAATATCTCTGCACGGGTGGTTCCAGTCCCATCGAGGGCTCCAGACCCCAAACACCGGGGTTGGACTTAATCGCACTTCACGGGACCGCCAGGCACGTTACTGGGCGAAGGTATTGCACGCAGATAGAGTTCCACTGTTAAAGCCGGTCTGAAACCACTGCATGCGTTGCTGCGAGCTGCCGTGTGTGAAAGATTCCGGACTGACGCGGCCGGTGCCCATGCGTTGTAAGCGGTCATCGCCAATCGCGGCCGCGGCATTGAGAGCTTTCTCGAGATCGCCCTGCTCAAGGATGTTGCGGCGTGCGGTGGAATGGCCCCATACCCCCGCGAGGCAATCCGCCTGCAACTCGAGACGCACGGAGAGTTGATTTGCCGCGCCAGGATTGGCACGCTGCACCTGCCGCACTTTGGCGTCGATTCCCAGCAGGTTTTGCACATGATGTCCGATCTCGTGAGCCAGGACATAGGCTTGCGCGAAGTCTCCCGAAGCACCAAAGCGATTTTTCAGCTCATTGTAGAAGCCCAGGTCGATGTACACCTTCTGGTCAGCCGGACAATAAAACGGACCGGTAGCAGACTGTGCAAACCCGCAGGCCGAATTCACAGCATCACGGAACAGCACGAGCTTGGCATCACGATACTGGGCGCCGTTGGCCGGCAGGATCTGCTTCCAGGTATTCTGGGCATCATCCAGGACAAAGGAGACGAATTGCACCAAGGGTTCCTCACGGGCGTCCAGCGCGGGGTTGGAAGAGGTGGCAGAAGCGGGCGCTATACCGCCAGGTGAACTTCCCACCAGCGAAAAGAAGTCGCGCTTGAAGACGATGCTGAGAATGGCCAGGACAATCACGCCTCCGATGCCCAGGCGCAGCCCGCCTCCACCCAAACCAATTCCTGCTGAACCGGCAGTGCGGCGGTCTTCGATATTTTGGCTTCGTCCACCCGGTGTCCAGCGCATGATTTCACCTCTCGGCTAACGCATACTTGCTCGTGGAATGTGATTGAGTTGTGAAAAGAATGTGGGATAGAGCTAGCTATGCTGACGAAAATTATGATGCTGCGCGCGCCGGAGCGCAACTGCGGCATGGATTCAGCCTATCTGTCTGCGTTGACTCTTGCCTTTGGGCACATCCGCCTGGCGCTCTGTGAGCCCGGGTACGATTGCGGTTTTGAGTTAGTCGCCTGACATTCTGCTGAGGAATCCTCCGGTGAAAATCCCAGTCACTTGATTCAGGAGCGATCGGCCGCTCAGTCTCCGGGCGCTGGTGAAGGCGTAGCTGGCAAGGCTCCGGACTCAGCCTCCTTGGGGGCGCCAGACCACTTCTCGACCATATAAAAGATTCCCGGCACGAAGAAGATTCCTATGCCGCTGGCAGCGATCATTCCTCCGATCACGGTGGTTCCCATGATCTGGCGGGCCACAGAGCCGGCGCCAGTGGCTGTCCAGAGGGGAACGCAGCCGAGAATAAACGCGAAGGAGGTCATTAAGATCGGCCGCAACCGCAGTCGGGCTCCTTCCAGCGCGGCTGCGTCCAAGGGTTTTCCGGACTCGTACTGATCCTTGGCGAACTCAACGATCAAAATCGCGTTTTTGGCCGCCAGGCCGATCAGCATGACCAGACCGATCTGCGAGTAGATGTCAGTTTCGATCTGCACCATGTATGGCGGCAGAAAAATGCCCATCAGCACGCGGCGCAACCACAGGATGGCAAAAGCACCAAAGACGGCTACAGGCGTGCTAAGCAGTACGCTGAAGGGCAACGTCCAGCTTTCGTAGAGAGCGGCAAGAATCAGGAAGACAAACAGCAGCGACAGCCCAAAAATCGCTGCCGGTGGAACCCCCTGGCGAGCTTTCTGTTCCTGAAACGAAATCCCGGAGTAGTCGAAGCCCATCTCGCGCGGCATCGTTTGTTTGAAAACGTCCTCAAGAGCTGCGGTCGCCTGGTCGGCGCTGAAGCCGGGCGCAGCGCCGCCGTTGATTTGTGCGCAGCGGTACTCGTTGAAACGCATAGTAAATTCCGGACCGAGACGCGGGTTGATCGTGGTGAGTGTCGAAAGCGGGACGTTTTCGCCCTTATTGTTGCGCACGTAGAATCGACCTACGTTCTCCGCGGTGGCGCGGTCGTCACTTTCCGCTTCGATGTACACCTGCCACTGGCGGCCAAAGCGGTTGAAGTAGTTGATGAAATAGCCTCCCATAAAGGCCTGGATCGTGCGGTAGACATCGCTGAGATTGACACCTTGTTTCAAAACCTTGTCGCGGTCCACGTCGACGAAGTCCTGGGGAACGCTGGGCAGGAAAGTCGTGTTGATGCTGCCGATCTCAGGCCGCTTCCGCGCCGCCGCTAGAAAAGTATTTACGTTCTTGGTGAGGAACTGAATATCACCTCCCGAGCGGTCCTCGAGGATGAATGTGAATCCTCCTGCGGTGCCGACGCCCGGAATGGCGGGCGGAGAGAAACTGAAAGCGATTCCCATTGGGAGCTTGCTCAGCTCCTGAGTGAGATGCGCCTTGATCGCTTGAAACTGTTCCGCTCTGGTCGTGCGCTCGCCCCACGGCTTCAGGGTCAGCACAAAGAAAGCGTTGTAGCTGGTACGAACAAAACTGAGCAGGCTGAAGCCTACGACTGTGGTCGTGTACCTGACCCCAGGCGTGTTGGCGAGGATGTTTTCTATTTGCGCCGCGGCCTTCGAGGTTCGCTCCAAGGAAGCCCCGTTGGGCAGTTGCAGGTTGACATAGGCATAGCCTTGATCTTCATCGGGCAGGAAGCTCGATGGCACACGACTACCAAAGAATCCGGCTGCGACGCAAGACACGATCAGCAATACAACGATGACGACAGTTTTCTTGAGCAGGACGCCACTCCAACGAACATAGCGTTCGTTGGCTCGCTCGAAAACACGGTTGAACCAATTGAAGAATCTCCGCAGCGATCCATGGCTCTCTTCGCGCCGGCGAAGCAGAAGCGCGGCCAACGCCGGGCTGAGGGTAAGCGCGTTGAAGGCAGAAAGAATGACCGCGATGGCGATGGTGACGGCGAATTGCTGATAGAGCCTGCCGGTAATTCCGGGAATGAAGGCGGTGGGCACGAATACAGCGGAGAGAACCAGGGCGATTCCCACGACAGGGCCCGAGAGCTCCTCCATTGCTTTAAGGGCCGCATCCTTTGGAGTCATCCCCTCCTCGATGTGCCGCTCCACACCCTCGACGACGACAATGGCATCGTCCACCACGAGACCAATCGCCAGCACCAAACCAAAAAGAGAGAGTGTGTTGACGGAAAAACCGAACAGCGGGAAGAATACGAACGTCCCTACGAGTGAAACAGGCACCGCGAGGAGCGGAATCAGGGTAGAACGCCAGCTTTGAAGGAATAGATAGACGACCAAAATTACGAGGACCAGTGCAATCACCAGGGTGGTAACAATTTCCTTGATTCCTTCCGTCACGGAAAGAGTTGTGTCCAGGGAAATGGCGAAGTCCATGTCCTCGGGGAAGCGCTGCTTCATTTGCGCCATCAGCTTCTTGACGCCGGCAGCCGCATCGACCGCATTCGATCCGGGCAACTGGTAGACCGCTATGATGGCGCCAGGTTTCCCATTGAAGCGGCCTTGAACGCTGTAGTCCTGCGAGCCCAGTTCGATGCGGGCCACATCGCGGACCCTTACGATTCCACCATCGGGAGTCTCGCGAAGGACGATCCTGCCGAACTCCTCCGGCGAAATGAGTCTGCCCTGCGCGAGAACGGTGGTGGTAAATTCCTGACCCTTGGGAGCGGGTTCACCGCCCACTTTGCCGGCTGGATTCACGGTATTTTGCGTCTGAATGGCGCTGACAATCTCCGGGACGGTAAGGCCGAGTTTTGCCAGCGTGTCAGGTTTGACCCAAAGCCGCATGGCGTATTGCCCAGAGCCGAATACCTGAACGTTGCCGATGCCCGGCGAGCGCAGGATGGGATCGGTGAGGTTAATGTATGCGTAGTTGGCGAGAAACCCGGCATCATAGGCTCCACGTGGAGAGTAAAGAGCAATCCACATCAGCGGCGCCGTCACCGATTTTCGAACGGTGACTCCATAATTGTTGACGTCTACCGGAAGCTGAGAAGCGGCCTGAGTTTCCCGCGATTGGGTGAGAATAAAGTCGGTGTTGGGATCGGTTCTTACATCAAAATCCACAATCAGGCTGGTGGTGGAGTTACCGGTCGCGTTCAGGGAATACATGTAATTCATGTTGTCCACCCCGTTCATTTGCTGCTCGATGGGGGTGGCAACCGCTTGCTCCAGAGTCTGCGCGTCCGCGCCGACATAAGTAGCCAGCACCTGAATTTCAGGCGGAACGATATTGGGAAATTGCGCGACCGGCAAAGTCAGTATGGTGAGTGAACCGACCAGCACCATGACGATGGAGATCACCATAGCGACGATGGGGCGATTGATGAAGAACTTCGACATGGGATATTACTGTTTGGCTTCCACCGCAAATGGCTTGGGACTCACGCGAATACCTGTCCGCACCTTCTGAACTCCCTCAGCGACGACTTTTTCTCCGGGACTTAGACCGCTGGCAATAATCCATTGATTCCCAACGCGGTTGCCAACGCTGACGGTTCGAACCGTGACCTTGTTATCGCTGTCTACAACCGCAACCTGGTATCCGCCTTGGAGCTCTGACACAGCGCGTTGCGGAACGAGCAGAGCATCATGCTGCATGTCGATCACCGCGCGCACTTTCGCGTAGCCGCCGGGCCGCAGAACTTCGTTGGGATTGGGGAACAACCCGGCAATGCGAATTGCACCCGTGCTCTCATTTACCTGGCGATCTGCAAAGTAAAAGCTCCCATCGAATGGATAGGTAGAGCCGTCCGCCAGGATCAATTGCAAACGTAGCTTTCTGTCAGCTGCCAGGCGGCTGGTTTCTGTCGGAAATCGCCTCCGCCATGCTAAATACCGGGGCTCGCTGACGGTGAAATAAACTTTGATCGGGTCCACGGTAGAGACAGAGGTGACTACGCCGCTGGCGGGGGTTACCAGAGCACCGACTTGTAACAGGGCCTGGCCGGCAATGCCGTCAATGGGCGCAACCAGGCGAGTGAAACCAAGATTAATTTTCGCGGTTTCGACCGCGGCCTCCGCCGTCTTGATCTGAGCTTTGGCCGTTTCTATGGTCGCTCTCGCCGCGAGATTGGCCTGCACAGCGTTATCGAGATCCTGCTGGGGGATGGCTTCCATCTTTGCCAATGGCGTGTAGCGCTTTACATCGAGCTCGGTTTTGCCTTGTACTGCTTCGGCATTTGCCAGCGTGGCCTTAGCCTGTGAGAGTTGTCCCTCGGCCTGATCCAGCGCTGCCTGAAAAGGTCGCGGATCAATTTGGAAGAGAAGCTGGCCTTGCTTGACGAAGGAGCCTTCCTGATACTCCTGCTTCAGCAGGTACCCTGTAACTTCCGCCCTGACGTCGGCATTCACCAAGCCGTCAAGAGTGCCGATCCATTCCCCATAAATCGGAACATCCTCCTGGTGAACCTGGACTACCTCGACATCCGGCGAAGCGGCCGGTTGTGCTCCCAAGGCATGCCTGTAGGGACGAATCGCTCCAATGATCAGTCCCACAATGATTACGAAAAGCACTCCGCCGATCACAACGTAGCTTTTGGGGAAGGTCATGTTGATCTCCAGAGGCTGGGATCGAAATGTCGTATATTCTACGCCTGTTCAGACAACATGACTTTCGAGCGAGTAAGGGGTAGTGTCCTGAACGTGGTATGCGCGCCGGACTGAACGGCCTTTGCTGCGGCGCCGGCCACAAATTGGCAGATTGCGAAGGTTGTGATAGAAGATGTGCCGATGGGCGTATCGCGGCACCTCCGCATGAAGCTTGGCGAATACGACTCGCGCATCCGCACCTTTATTCCCAACTATGAAGTAGGAAGCACTCAGCAACAAGCCAATGCTGTCGAGGCTGCGCCTCGACCTCCCACCCTAGCCAAAACCAGCTGAGGGTGGGGCACCGGCTAAACGCCAGAGGAACTGCAGACGCCTCACGAGAAATTGAGCCGGTCGCAGTTGACCGGGAATCGAAGAATGGGTGAATAGCATTCGAATCTTAGTTCCCTTATATCTCGGGGCGCTCTTCAGGCTCATACTGATTAACGGAGAAGATTTTTCTCCAAAAAATCTATGCCGAGATGCAACCTGGCCCTCGCAAATAAGTCAAAAAGAACCTGGTAACTAGTACTCGCTTCGTTGTCCAAGGAAATCTGTTATCCCACTCGAGTTGAATATTCGGGTCAGCCGACATTCAGCGCGGGCAATCGACTTTGAACTATTCTCTGACACACTGCGGTTGGTGATGGAGGGCAGATGAAACGCGAGGAAGAGTCGAAAGTCAAAGAAGAGCCTTCCGCGTCTTCCGGAGTATCGAGACGCGACTTCCTGAAAATTTCAGGGATTTCCGTGGCAGTTCCCATGGTAGTGGGGCCGACGGTCGTCGAGGTGGACGGCGCTGAGGTTCCAGTGTATGGCCCGGGGACGACTCCGGTTTCGCTGATGGTAAATGGAAAGAAACTTACGGCAGAGTTGGAGCCGCGGGTAACGCTGCTTGACGCGCTGCGGAATAACTTCGATCTGACTGGAGCTAAAAAGGTCTGCGATCGCGCCGAGTGCGGGTCCTGCACCGTGCTGATGAACGGGAAACCAGTATATGCGTGTTCCATTCTTGCCATCGATGCGCAAGGACAGAAGATCGAAACCATAGAGAGCCTGGCGCAGGGCCAGACATTGCATCCGATCCAGCAGGCATTCGTTGACAACGATGGGCAGCAGTGCGGGTTCTGCACCCCGGGATTCGTGATGGCCAGCAAAGCCTTGCTGGCCAAATATCCGAATCCGACGCCGGAACAGATGCTCAAAGAACTGGCCGGCAACTTCTGCCGTTGTGGGACGTACGCGGGGATTCGCGCCGCCATTGCTGAGATGGCGCATGGAAAGGGGGCATAGCATGGTGAGCTACGAGTGGCCTGACGCGCAACATCGAAGCGAGATCGGTAAGCGGGAATTGCGAGTGGATGGTCCCGATAAAGTTTCCGGCCGGGCTAAATACACCTTTGATGCGAATCCCCCCGGTCTGCTGTTCAGCAAAGTAGTGACCGCACCATACGCCCATTGCCGGGTCAAGAGTATTGATACCAGTGCGGCGGAGAAGATGCCGGGTGTGAAGGCGATCGAAATCATGCAGGAGCCCGGGAAAGAGATTCATTGGGCCGGGGATCAGGTCGTGGCAGTGGCTGCTACGAGTGAAGAGGCGGCTCGCGATGCGTTGCGCGCCATCAAGGTGGAATACGAAGTACTGCCTCACTTCGTGGACGATTTCACCGAACCGGGCAACGTGGAGGCGGATACCAGTCCGCTGACGCAGGATGATGTGATTGGGATGTTCAGCAATCAGGTTCCCGAACCGGAGATGATCGCTGCCATCAAGTCGCGCGGAATCACGTTTCAGCCGGGTCCGTTTGTGGATCAGGCTGCAAAGCAAGGGGCTCCCAAGCCTGTACTGGACGCGCTGCAGAGCGCTCAAGTCAAGCCTGCCGAAAATCAGCCCAAGTCGCCGTACAAACTACAGAACGCCAGGGTGCAGGGTGATCCGGACAAGGCTTTTGCCGATCCGGAAATCGTGATTTCAGAAGGATTGTATGGAGCGTCGGTGATCACGCATTGCTGCCTGGAATCGCATGGAGTGGTGGCGATGTGGACCGATCCTGAGCACCTGGATGTGCAGGTTTCGACCCAGAACGTGTCGGGCATCCCTGCACAATTGGCCACTCTCATGCAGATGCCGGCTGCGAATATACACATGCATCAGCAGAATGTGGGTGGCGGGTTTGGCAGCAAGTTCGCGCCCGATGCATGGTCAAAAGCTGCAGCGCAATTGTCGAAGAAGGCGGATGGTAAACCGGTGAAGCTGATGCTGGAGCGTGCGGAAGAACTGGAAGTGGCCGGCGCCAGACCTTCTGCGTTTTCCAGAGTTCGCGTCGCCGTCAAGAAGGAAGGCACGATTGTGGGTTGGGATTCAAAGTCATGGGGCACGGGAGGGCCAGGCGGGGGTGGAATGCCACCGATTCCGTATGTTTTTACGAAGATTCCAAATGTGCGCACGCAGCACACCGCCATCTCCACCAATGCCGGCCCCTCACGAGCCTGGCGGGCGCCCAATCACCCACAGGCGGCGGCGATCACCATGTGTGCGCTGGATGATGCGGCGGCGCGGATCGGCATGGATCCTTACGATTTCTGGATGAAGAACCTGGATTTGACAGCCCGCGCCGATGTCTACCGCCAGGAGCTCGAAAAAGCGGATGAGCTGATGCGGTGGAAGCAGCGCTGGCACGCACGAGGGGACAAGTCGGCAGGGCCGCTGAAGCGCGGCATGGGGCTTTCCATTCATACCTGGGGAGGCCGCGGGCACGCCAGCGATTGCGATCTCGCGATCTATCCCGATGGGTCAGTCGATATCAAGATGGGAACACAGGACCTGGGCACAGGCACGCGAACTGCAATCCTGATGGTGGCGGGAGAAACCCTGGGGCTGCCGATCGAGGCCATCAAATTGAATATCGGAGATACGAATTATCCCAAGTCGGGCGGCTCGGGAGGGAGCACGACGATCGGGGGAGTTAGCTCCTCCACACGGCGCGCTGCCGTGGATGCGGTGAACGAGTTGTTCGCCAACGTTGCCCCCGTGCTGAATGCGAAACCCGAGGACCTGGAAGCGAAGCAAGGAACGATCCGGGTAGCAGCAGATCCGAAGCGAAGCCTGACCTGGAAACAAGCTTGCGCCAAGATTGGCGCGGTAGCGATCACGGCGCACGGTCACAATGATTCAACGCCGGCAAAAAACAAACCTGACCTCACGAACAGCGGAGTGGGCGGCGTACAGATGGCCGACGTCACCGTGGATACCGACACCGGCATCGTACGGGTGAACAAAATGGTGGCGGTGCAGGACTGCGGATTGATCGTCAGCCTAACGACGGCGGAGAGCCAATGCTATGGAGCGCTGATCATGGGGATCGCGTATTCGCTGTATGAAGAGAAAATCATGGATCCCACGACGGGCAGGATGCTGAATCCAAATATGGAGTTTTACCGGCTGGCGGGGATCGGAGATATTGGGGAACTGGTGGTCCACATGATGACCGGCCCGGGATATGACGAACGAGGAGTGATCGGGCTGGGAGAGCCACCGGTGATCTCGCCGGGGGCAGCACTATCGAATGCCGTAGCTAATGCGATCGGGGTGAGAGTAGCGCCGCTGCCGCTGACGCCAAATCGCGTGCTAGCGGCTCTGGGAGCCCAGAAAGGAGGAGCCTGATGCGAGCCTTTGAGTACACCTCACCGACAACCAAGGAGCAGGCGGTGCAACTGCTGGGATCGAGTTGGTCGCAGGCGGAAGCAATGGCGGGCGGCACCGATCTTCTGGCGCTAATGAAAGATGATGTGGTCGCGCCCAAGCGAGTGGTGAATCTGAAGGCAATCCAAGGAATGGATGCGATCGCCTATACACCGCGAGCCGGTTTGAAAGTGGGAGCGCTAGTGAAACTGCAAGCGTTCGCGGACAACGCTGATGTGCGAAAGAATTATCCGGTGCTGGCGAATGCAGCGGATGACGCAGCCAGCCCGCAGATCCGCAACATGGCGAGCATTGGCGGGAACCTGTGCCAGCGCCCGCGATGCTGGTATTTCCGGGGCGGATTTGGATTGCTGGGCCAGGATGAAAGTGGCAAATCGTTAGTGGAGGCGGGTGAAAACCGCTATCACGCGATCCTGGGCAATGATGGTCCGGCAAAGTTCGTGAGTCCGTCGACACTGGCACCGGCATTGATTACGCACGGGGCTAGCATTCGGATCTTCGGTCCCAGCGGAGCGCGGGAAGTTCCGCTGGAGAAGTTCTACGTCATTCCGAAGACCGCCGCCGATCGTGAGCACGATTTGAAGCCCAATGAGATCGTAACCGAGATTGTGATTCCGCCTCCAGACGGAATGGTGAAGAGCGCCCAATATGAGATTCGGCAGAAACAGGCGTTTGACTGGCCGCTGGCGCTGGCGTCGGTGGTCCTAAAGATGAATGGGGACACGATTCAATCGGCGCGGGTAGTGTTGGGCTCAGTGGCGCCGGTGCCCTGGGTGTCGACGGAAGCTGCGCAAGCCTTGGCAGGCAAGAAGCTCGATGCAGCCGCTGCCGAAGCGGCGGGAGCGGCAGCGGTGCAGAATGCGCGCTCTCTCGCACATAACGCGTACAAGATCCAGTTGACACGAGTGGCGGTGAGGCGCGCAGTGCTGGCGGCGGCAAAAGGAGGTCAGGCATGACATTCGAGGTTGATCCGCGATTTGATACCCGGTCGCCGGACCTGTGCCCGGCGCTGCGCTGGAAAGGACAGTTCGTTCTGGCCGAACACGATCCCACGGTGCAGCCGAGCAACGATGGGCTGTTCTGGTGCGAATACACGCAGACGTGTATCGGACCGGACGGTCATCTGGCAGAACCGGGAGAGTGCACGTGCAAGACACGGTCGTGTCACGGCACGGGCAGATGCGGGTGAAGGACAGCGGGACGGTGGCCGGTCCACAATCAGTCAACTGTCGAGGCTGCGCCTCGACCTCCCGCCCTGGCCCAAGGCGGCTAAGGTGGCGCCCCCTCAAGTCCGTCGGCTAGCTATCTGTGAAGCGGAACAGTTTCGGCCGGCATCGGAATGTAAGAGAATAGGAAAAAGGAAGCGAAGGAAGGGTGAGGAGTTTTGTCGTGAAAAAATTCATTGCAGGAATGGCAATCGGTCTTTTGGTATTGGTGAGTGTGTCGGCTGCGCAGCAAATATCGGGCGACTACCTCGAGACTCGTAGCGCCGACGTGTATACCGGGCAATGCTTTGCCAATGGTGAAGTGGGTTTGACAGGAAATGAAGCGATCCTGGCGTGGCGGGTCGATCGCGGAAGCTGGAAGGGGACGCCGCTGGATGGCCTGAGCGTGGTGCTTGCGGTTCGGGCAAACGCGACGCTAGGAGATCCCTACGGTGAGCCGTACCCTGCAAAATCCGTGATTGTCGTGGATGATCAGGCCACGCCCCAGCAAGAGACCGCGCTGGTGGCGTTCGCAAAGCACATGAGTGGCAAGCTGAGCGATAACGTGGAACGCGTAATCACTGCTCCGGTAGCGTTTGAGGTGGTTCGCCAGCAGGCACATGCCACGGCGGCCCTGCTGCGGGCGGGTAATTTTGCGACGGTCCAGACGCGGTCGCTGAACGATCACGATCACATATGCGGCAACGAGGTTACTTTCTATCCGCCGCTTACAGACACAACCCACGCCATGGCCGCGGTGGCGGTCCGAGATGAGTACAAGGGACCGGGATTGGGCGAGACCTGGTCGGTGAGCGACAAACGCAGCGCTTTTGTGGGGACGTTTGCCCGGTAGCTCAGCAGTCAGCACTCAGCATCAGCAGAATGAAAACCCCATCCTGCCCAACAACCCGGGTGGGATGGGGCGCCTATGGCGGAGAAGCAACGTCTTTCTATCTGAGCCGACACCTAATTTTCTGTTGCTGCGACGGGGGTGACAGTAACTCCGGAATATGAAATAGAGATGTCGCGTGTTTGCTGCTCAGCAGAGGCAGGCGATCCGAATTCCGAGCTTACAACCTGCTCACCGTCGGGAGTCCAAATCGCAGTGAACACGTAACGGTGGTTGCGTAGAGTGAAAACCAATTTGGGATCGTTACGCACCTGATTGTTGCCGGGAATAGCATTCGTTCGATCATTGGTCGGAATCAAATAAACTTGTGCGACTGGGCCACCTCGCAGACTGCGGATCAGCACCAGCGTGGGTATCTCGGAATCGAGTGTGTATTCACCCGCAGCCATATGCGTGCCCGCGACCCAAAAATCGAACGGAATGACGGCAGAAGGCTTGGCGTTATTCTGAGCCGAAACGGTTTGGGTCAAGAGCGGAGTGAAGAGACAAATTGTTGCCAGAAGACAGAGGTGTCGATCCTTCGAGTTCACTTCTTTTACTCCTTTCTTGCCCCAAGAATCCCGGGCATCTGCGGGCAGCTGGCCGCGGCAACTAGCCTCAGCGAGCAGGCTTACGCCGCGGCTTTTCCGGAGAGACCGGAAGTGCGCGGCCCCGGTTTAACAGCCTTCACCACAGGGCCCTGGGCCACTGGGTCGCCCGGTTTGAGGTAGATGGGGTCAATATCATTGCCATCCTCAAAGGCTCGCCAGAAAAAGAAGAGCAGCGACCAGCCTCCGACGAACAGAGCGGCCGCGAGGACGGTCACGGCGATGAAAACGATTTCCACAAACATATAAAGACCCTTCTGCTCCTTATAGAGGAATAGGGCGTGGCCAGGGCGTGCTTGCAATGCACACGTACGCCGTCACGCAACGCGGGGGCGGAGAGGGAGTCCGCCCGGCTGAGGTGGAGGCCAGCGATGCGTCCCGGGGCCTTGATATGACAAGGACGTTGTCCATGGCCACGCTCCTTTCAACGCAGGGGCAGCGTTGTTGCATTTATACGGAGCAACTTGTCCGCCAAACGGTTGTATTGCTAAATTGTGATGGGCGGAGGATTTACGGGGTTAAGCGGCGGCGCGAGTGACGAAATTGTCGAAAGTTCGTCAACCCGTTGACAGCCCCGGACGCCGACCGCGGGTCGCTCTCGGCAACCCGGCTGAGGTGTCGAGGGTTCGTCGCGACTCGCCGCCATCACTTCGCGCGGGGAGAGAGGGGGTCCGTGCAATCAGCAATCGGTAATACCCAGAGCAGAATTAGGGGAGCTGGTCGCGGGTACCATCACAAGATTCGATACGTTCTATTGGAAATTCCCAAGTCGAAGAAAAGATCTCTTCTTACACGATTGCCCCCTAGCTATCTAGGGATTTCTGCGAAGCCGCGCTACAGTAGGTGCCGGATTGCTGGAGCTTCGAGTGTGGAGATAAGCTCGCGCGAGCACAAGGATTCTCGGGTTTGTGCCAGAAGGGGCGCAGATCGGGACAAAGAATAAGAGGCTGAGACGGTCGGATTAAGATTAGCTGGTAAGCTAGAGGGCTAGTTTGTAGAATCTTCAGGTCGAAGCGCAAGGAGGCTTTGGCGAAGGAAGGCAGGCTTGATCAAACGTCGTGGAAATCCGAATTGGGGAAAGCCTCAGGGCAGGACGACAGCTGGCTTAAGTACATTCGAGCAGGTTGTAAAAACCTTGAAACTTTCGCCGGAAGAGCTTAAGGATTCGCGGGAGCTGAAGGAATGGGTGCGCATTAATAAAGATCAAAAATACGTTCCGCCCGCATTGCTAAAGCTGTGGGGGTTCACCGTCAAGGTCAGCGATTAAGCTGGCAATCAGCCGCTATTAATCCGCCATTTGCTGCAAACAGCAATCTCAAGGGTCCCCGATTGCAACTCATTTGGTGCTTTAGTGCTTGACATTCCCAAAGCTGGGAGCAGAATGTCGGCAACAAATCATTCCAGTCGTTCGCGCCACGCCTGAAACCAGCGCCACCGAACAATCGGATCACTCAGTAGAAACAGAGGAGCGAGGTGTCTATGGTCGCGCGAGTGACAGAGATGATCGTGCAACCTGGCAGGGCGGAAGAATTTTGCCGGCTGGTGAAGACCGTCGTGATCCCGCTGCTGAGCACACAGCCAGGTTTTGTGGATTGTCTGGTGATGCAACTGGAGAGAGAGCATCGAGTGGCGGTGGCGATCTCGCTATGGAAAGCGGAATCGGACGCAAAGCGCTATGAACGGCGCTTGTTCCCCCGGGTGGCTCTGGTATTGCAGCCGTTGTTAGAGACCGACCCGGTGGTCAAGATGTTTGATCTTTGCCTCACCGCAGCTGGACAACCGGCTGTGGCCAACCGGGAGAGACAGAGTCCGGCTGCCGCTTAGGAACGCGGTCGCAGAGAGCGAAGTCTTTTGTCTGGGTCGCTGGCTTCGGGTTTGATTCCAACTATCCTGGATGTGGGCCGTGTGCAATGGCTCTACTGTGGCCGTGAGAATTTCACACGTACGGTCGTGTCACTAGCCGTCGGTACACCATTCAGTTTAAAGGGTTCGTAGCGCCACTGCTTCACAGCCTCGATGGCAGCGTCTGCCAGCACGGGATTCCCACTGACTCGCGATACCTTTTCCACCTTGCCACTGGCGCTCACCGAAGCAGTGAGTACGACCTCCCCTTCCAGTTTGCTGGCCTTCGCCATTGCCGGATACCTGGGCTCGATTCTGTAAATGATTGCACCCCCGGTCAGGCCTTCTGATTGGCGTGGCTTTGCCAAAGAAGGTTGGGCGGCCATGGAAGGCAGGGTCAAGGATGCGATGGCATTGCTTTGCGGAACGGGCTCTGGTGCGACCGCAGGTGATGCTTCCGAAGCAGAAACCGCAGGCTTGTTACTGGGAACATGAATGGGGCGTGTCACGGAAGTCTGAGCGGGTTCGGCATCGCGCAACATGGCGCTGGCAGCCTCCGGAACAGCTGCGGGGGTTTTGGCAGTTGCGGCCGGTGCTGTCTTGAGCGCCGGAGTTGTATTTGACGATGTTTGGGTCGCGGCCGGAGTGGGTTGGTTCAGCTCCGAAGTTACCACGCGCGCTGAAGACTTAGGTTGAGCGGAACTGGAGGGCGCAGAGGGCGGCGCAGAATTCGGCGTGCTGTGAGCAGTTGGCAGCGGGGATGAGGATGCTCCGGTTGGCGCAGCCGACTGCGCGGCTGTCGTTGGCGCAGGAGTGGTGGATTGGGGAGTGGGCGCCGGAATTTCCGGAGGAGTCATGGGTGGTCCCAGAACAGCACGAGCCTCGGGTTGGGCAGCGGGCTTAGCGGCTCGGCCGGCAAAGAACCAGGCCGTTCCGGCGACCACAATCAGTACAGCGGCGCCAGCGAACCAACGAATTGGACTTTGGCCGGAAGTCTCAGAAGCCAATGAGGGCGTCCAGGAGAACTCGGCCACCGACTTGTTTGAAGTGGCAAGGGGCGGAGTGATCGCCATTCCCTCGGCAACGGGGACGATTGCTTCTTCGCGCTTGACGGGTTCGAAGGGTTTGAACTCGAGAGTTGCGAGGTCTTTGGTTTTATCTTGCTCTTTGGTTTTGTCCTGATCTTTCCCCGATCCAGTGACCGGAGCTGCTGGCTTGATAGGAACTGGAGCTTTGACCGGGGCAGTCTTGGGGAAGACCGATGAAGTGATTTCACGGTTGTTTCCGGAGAGAGTCGCAGACCTGGCAGCCACAACCGTGCGGGGATCGAAAGCAGGTTTGGAGTCGCGGTTGAGTGTGCTGGAAGCGACCGGTCTGGGAGGCGGAGCAGAGAATTCTGGCTTCTTCGTTGCTTCCTGCACCTTTGGTTCGGGTTTCAAAGCTTGCGGCTTAATCTCCGGCTCGGGCCTTAGTGTCAGGACAGCAGATTCAGCGGCCTTGTTGGGGATTTCAACCGGATTGACCCGCGCAGTAACCGGCGGTGATGGCGGCGCAGGGGGTGCGGGCTTGCTGCTGGCGGGTGACTTTAGTTGTTCCAGCGCGAGGGGATCATCGCCGAGATCCTCCGGACGTGGAGCCTGCGAGGCGGAAGCAGATTGTGGGGCCACCGCAGAGAGCTCCAAGCCGGAGATAAAAGGATTAAGCAGCTTTTCCAATTCCTCTTCGCTGATGAGAGTTACAGATGCCGTGGGATTGCTACCGCCATTGCCGGCAGACGCGGATTGCAAAGCATCAGTGAGATCGAGTTCCACGGTGCTGCCGGCATTTGAGGCCGCCTTGGAATCTGATGGGCGGGTTATGCCGAAGGCCACAGAGGATGCTATTTCTGCCAGGGTCTCCAGCTTGGCCATGTGTTCATCGGAAAAAGCCTTGGCTTTGGAGGAGAAGACTTCGAGCACGCCAGCCAGATTCTGGCCGTGGTCGTCGGAGAACAGAGGCACCAACACTGCGGAACGCAGGTTCAGTTGGCGGCAAACTTGCGGGTCAAGGCGACGGTCGTTTTGCGCATCATCGCAGCGCAGAGTCTGACGAGTGCGGAAACAATCAGAGGTGAGACCGGAGGTGGAGCGAATGGGAGAGCCGACCTCCGGAGCATCCCCGAGGCTGGCGCGGCATATGGCCGCGTTTGGCGTTCCGGTAGCGATGGCCGCTCCAGTAGCACCGGTGATCTGAGAGGCGCGCTCCAGGACCAAGGCCAGGCCGGAGTTCACATCAAGTTTATGTTGTTGGATGTGCTCGAGCAGGTCAGAAAATTCGCGGGTAGGGGCAGCCGCGCTACCCTCGCCTGCGCTCTTGCTGGCGGCAGAAGCGCGGAGGGGGTCAAGCCAACGCTTGAGGCGATCACGAGTGGGATCGGACATCCGCAAGAAGCGAATGCCGGCGCGGCGGGCGGCATTGGACCAAACCACCTGGGCATCAGCGCGGACGTGGCCAGCGTTGCCGGGTAGTTCGAAATCGACGGTAAGCTTACTGCCGGGCTGAATGGGAATCATGAGTTGAACTCCCATTCCGGTTTCGCTGAGGTCAATGACCAGGGCCTCCCCGGCTCCGCCCATTTTGGCTTTGATCAAGTGTTGATCGACAATTTTTTCCCGGCGCTGACTGTTGCGCTGCTGCGCGTAAGAGACGGTTTCCATTTTTTCCGGCGCTGTTTCTGGCATGGTTGACGCGAGCCTCGTATTTCAAATGAGCTGCCAGCGCTGACGCCTTGCTCCGGGAGATGTCCGGGGAGGCCAGCGGCTGGTTCTGGCCGAACTGAGGGTCTGACTGTGAGGGTCTGACGGGAAGCGCTTGCTGGCCGTCTGTGTGACTGCTGGTGCAGAACACTTTACTCACAGGGGCCGAGAAGGGAGTGTTACCAAAGTGTTTTCTCGCCAGTACGCCAGTACATGTACGAAACGGCAGGAGAGGATGAGCGCCGGACGGATGCCAGACCAGGAAAATGGCCAAGAATGGGAAGCGGGAGATGTGTACCATTGGGCAGTGCCACGTGGCATCTTGGTGAACAGGGCCGAGAGTGGGAGGCTATGCCATGGCTAATTTCCCCAATCCCCATGGCCAAGTGCGGGCTCCCCGCGTCCATCTTTCACATCCCAAACCGGTACGTCTGGCAGTGGAAGGCAAGCGCATGCAAGGAATGCTGCTGAAGGTATCCCTGACTGGCGGCCTGGTCGAAATTGGCAAGCCGATCGGAAACGGCAGTTTTGGCGAAGTAGTGCTGGATAGCGCCGATGGCCCGATCCGCGGGTTAGTCGAGTTTCTGCGGCCCGATCGCAAAGCCACCGCCCAAGGGTTTCGGTTTGTCGCCTTGGAAGATGAAGACCATCACCGGTTGAGCGATCTGCTTCGCGGCATGCGGACAAGCTGAGGCTGGCCGGATTCCAGAGCCAACTTGAACCTGAGGCCGGATGGCCAGATGGTCAAGGGCGCTTCTCGACTGGACGCATCGGCTCCCACATCTGTTCCGCTAATTCACAGTTGAAGTGTGCCACCGGGACGTAATGCTCGCGCAAGGCTGCGATCACTTCGTCCGACCACTCCTGCGCAGGTTCCGTATTCATGATGATCAGGTCGTAATAGGGATCGCGGATTTGCTGCTGAAGAGACTGGTCGGACCAGCCGCCGTATTCAACAAGCTGCGTGTAGACGAAGGGGTTGGAAATCAAGAGTGGGTGATGAGCCATCACGACGGCCCCGAGGTTCTCAGACAGAAAATTCTTACCGGGATGCGCGCGCACGAAGGCGTACGCGGGCTCGCAGCCCGGGTAAGGTCCCTCGAATCCCACTTCGGTGGCATGACGAATGGCTAGAATGGCGAGCAGCAACGCCAGCGCAGTGGCTGCCCAGCGCGGTTTGGGTGCTGGAATCTCCCAGAGCACACTCCAGACGGCACCGGCTGCCAGACAAGTGGCAGCGGTCAATTCCAGCAGGTGATTGGTGTCAGAGCCAGCCTTTCCCATCGTGACTGCGCCAATTACAGAAAACAACAGATAGAGCAGCGGCACCGAGGGTCTCCGTAGACGCAAGTCGTGCACGAGAAGCACGGCGCAAAGCACGAGGAGCAACGCATTTCCTTTTGCCGCATCGGCGATGCCGTCAAGGTATTGGCGCAGGAGGAAGGGATCAGGGTGGGTGTGGAACATGTAGAAAGCGAACCAACTGTGCGTGGCCCACTGAATCACAGCGAAAGCAGCTACGGAGAGAACAGAGGCGAATACCACGGCGCGCAAAGCGCCGCGCCAGTCGTGTTGAAACAGAAGCCAGGTTACGCAGGCGGCAGGGGCGGCGAGCATGGTGTATTTGCAGAAGAGGGCGGCAACAAAAAGCAAGGCGGACGGCCACCACCGCCGCGGTTGAGTGGCGAAGACAAACAAGCCCGCCAAAGTGAATAGCAAGGCAATCAAGTCGACACGCAACAAGCCAGTCCAGTCTTGTACTACCGGGTCGCAGAGGTAAAGGGCGGCAAAAGCTATTCCTGCCAGCCATGAGCCTCCCCAGCGCCGTACCAGGGCAGCGATCACAATCGCGATCAGGCAAGTACAAAGTACGATCAACAGCCGGGAAGGGAAAAAGGAAAGACCCCAGATCCGCACGACCGCAGAAACGAGATAGTAGGGAATAGGACCGTAAGGATTGATGACACTCGGCCATCCGTGAGGATCGGGATAGGGAGAAAGGCCCTGGAGAATACGGTCGGCGGTGTTGAGGATGTTGCCTTCTTCATAGTTGAGCTGATACGAGACGCGCGCTCGCGCAACGGAACCGAAGAGATTGACGAGAGCGCAGATCAGGACGACAGACGCGAATACTAGCTCAACATACTTCCGAACTCGGGCTGACACGTCAGCAGGATACCTGCAAACTCTGAACATGAAGTGTGGAATCGCGTCCTGCACGAGCACGCGTGTCCTGTCTAAGCAAATTAGGTACAGATCCGGGATGAGAACTCTGACAAACGCGACTCCATCCCCGCGCTTGCAGCAAATACTAATGGGTTTTTCATTCGAACTAGGGGCATTGCCGGATGGCTGCACAGCTTTGCCAAACCTAGACTGGCTGAGGTCGAGAAAGTAGGTATCGGAACAGTCAGGGATTGGTAGTGCAGGCAACCAAGGGGGAGGAATGGCAGGAAAGAATACAGCCGTATTCGGAATTTACGAAGACAGACTGCATTTGGACGGGGCTTTAGAAAAGCTGAGGACAGCAGGCTACCGCTACGAGGACGTATCGGTGCTGCTGCCTGAGAATCTTGGGTCGAAAGAATTGGCCACCACGAAGGCAAGCAAAGCGCCGGAAGGAGCCACCGCTGGAGCTGCCACTGGCGCCGTAGTGGGCGGTGCTTTGGGATGGCTGGCTGGAATTGGAGCCCTCGCCATTCCGGGAGTGGGCCCATTTATGGCGGCGGGCCCGGTCCTGGCCGCACTGGCTGGAATCGGAGCAGTAGGAGCGGCGGGAGGGATTGCAGGAGCGCTGGTAGGCATGGGCATCCCCGAGTTTGAGGCGAAGCGTTACGAGGGGCGCATTCGAAAGGGAGGGATTCTACTTTCGGTGCATTGCGATGATTCCGACTGGACAAAGCGCGCGAAAGAGGTCCTGGAATCGACGGGAGCAGAAGACATCTCTTCCAGTGGAGAGAGTTCGGCGGACTTCGCCACTTCTGACCGGCCTTACCCGGAACCTGTTGAGGAGGTTGAAGACGCTGAAGGCCCGGTGCGGGAAGAACGAGTCTATCCCGGCCCGGCATATGTAGCTTCGGACCCATCTGCGGGATATAGCGATGCGACCGAGTACGAGAGCACGACCGCGCCACAAGAATACAACGAAGGGAGAAGTGGAATGTGGGACCAGATGGAAGGTAAGTGGAAGCAAATGAAAGGCGCTGTGAAGGAAAAATGGGGCAAGCTCACCAATGATGACCTTGATGTGATTGCCGGAAAGAAAGACCAACTGATTGGGAAAATCCAGGAGAGGTACGGGATTACGCGAGCGGAGGCGGAGCGTCAGGTGAGCGATTGGAAGGTGCCTGCCGGACGCGTGCCTGAAACCGACGTAGAACGACACAGAGTAGGGTAGTCCAACCTTGAAACTCGCGATCCGCTACTACCGGAAGGGTAGTAGCGGATTGTGACTTCTGGCAACCAAACAGGATAGGGAAGCTTAAATGAGTAAGGCCATAGCTGTTCTTGTGTTGTTTTTGGCGCTGGCAGCCTGGGGACGACAGACAAATTCTCAGAATTCCGAAAACGCTCAAAATTCGGATCAAAGTGCGAAGAGCGATGTTCAGCAGCGCTGGGGCAAGCCGTTCGCGCCTGCGGGCCTGCCGAACGGTCTTCTAAACCGTCCTGGCAGTTCCCCGAACAAAGTGCAGGATTAGAGAGATCACCGCAAGGATCAGCAGGATGTGAATCAACCCACCGGCGACGTGGAACACGCCGAACCCGAAAAGCCAAGCCAAAATCAAAACAATGAACAGAATGGTGAAGATGCTCATAGTCCCCCCAGTAGCGTGAGGTTGGATGAGGGCGATGGCTGCAGGTTGCCACCTGGGGAGTTTATATTGTTGTGAGCAGGGTCGGGCGGCGGACTTATGGAAGAGACTGGCACGCCGCCCTCGGCCGGGGATGTCAAATGCTGGAAACCCCTCCAAGAACAGTGACGGGATCCAAAGGCGCAGGAAGTGCATTGCAGGTCCAGCCGGATGCACTTTGGTACAAGGATGCGATTATTTACCAGGTTCACGTGCGCACGTTCTGCGACAGCAATGCCGATGGAATTGGCGATTTTCGGGGACTGGCACAAAGGTTGGACTACCTACAGAACGTGGGGATAACAGCCATCTGGTTGATGCCCTTTTTCCCTTCACCGCTGCGGGACGATGGTTATGACATCTCCGACTACCAATCGGTTCACCCGAGTTATGGAACGCTGGATGATTTCAAGAGCTTCCTGACCGGTGCGCATGAACGCGGGATGCGGGTGCTTATCGAGATGGTGCTGAACCACACCTCGGATCAGCACCCGTGGTTTCTGGAATCTCGCAGCTCGCGCGACAACCCCAAACGAGATTGGTATGTGTGGAACGACACCGATACCAAGTATCGCGGGGTGCGGATCATTTTTCTCGACACGGAGATGTCGAACTGGGCGTGGGATACGATCTCCAAGCAGTATTACTGGCATCGCTTTTTCAGTCACCAGCCTGACCTGAACTACGACAATCCCGCAGTTCGAGAAGAAATGTGGAACGTGATGAAGTTCTGGCTGGAGATCGGTGTAGACGGTTTCCGGTTGGACGCAGTTCCGTATCTGGTGGAGCGCGAAGGGACCAGCTGCGAGAACTTGCCCGAAACTCACGCCGTGATTCGCGAGTTTCGTGCGAGGCTGGACAAAGAATATCCGGGAAGAATGCTGCTGGCAGAGGCCAACCAGTGGCCCGCCGATCTGCGAGCGTACTTTGCCGAAGGGGAAGAGTTTCACATGGCCTTCCATTTCCCGCTGATGCCGCGAATGTTCATGGGGCTGAAGCTGGAAGACCGCAAGCCGATCAGCGAAATTCTGCAGCAGACGCCGGCCATTCCCTCCTCCTGCCAATGGGCGTTGTTTCTCCGCAATCATGATGAACTGACTCTGGAGATGGTGACTGACATCGAGCGCGACTATATGTACGACGTGTATGCGCGCGACAAGACGATGCGGCTGAACCTGGGGATCCGGCGGCGTTTGGCGCCGCTGCTGGAGAACGATCGCCGCCGCATCGAACTGATGAATGGCATGCTGTTGTCGATGCCGGGGACGCCAATTATCTACTACGGTGACGAAATCGGGATGGGTGACAACATCTATCTCGGCGACCGTAATGGTGTGCGTACGCCAATGCAGTGGAATGGAGGGTGGAACGCGGGCTTTTCCGCCGCGGATCCGGAGAGTCTCTACTCCCCGTTGATTTTGAATCCCGTTTACGGTTACCAGGCCGTGAACGTGGAATCGCAGAAGCGGTCGGAGCATTCGCTGCTCTCCTGGACGCAACGGATCATAAAAGTGCGACGCTCTTCGCAGGTATTCGGGCGGGGATCGATTGAGTTTCTATATCCGGCCAACCACCGGGTGCTGGCCTACGTGCGGCAGTTGGGCAACGACACGGTGCTGGTGGTAAACAACCTGTCGAGCTCGGCACAAGCCGTGGAACTGGATCTGCGGCGGTACAAGGGGAGCATTTTGATCGAGATGTTCGGAAGAAACATTTTTCCCCGTATTGGTGAGCTGCCATATCTTTTGACTATGGGCCCCTATCAGTTCTATTGGTTCCGCCTGCGGCGGTTGTGAGAGCACTGGTGCGGTTCGTCAATTCTCAGCGATCGTTTCAGGCGAGGCTGTAATTTTCGTGGAGAGTGAAGCGGGTGGAGGAGAGCGTACTTACCGATGATCTAGTTCGCCAGCTGATGAATGTAGGCGAGGTGGACATCCTGGTAGGCCTTCCTACGTACAACAACGTCAAGACGGTGGTGCCGGTCACGCAAGCGATTGTAGCGGGATTGCTGAAGAGCTTTCCGCGCGAGCGAGCGGCGATCATTAATCCCGATGGCGGATCCAACGATGGGACGCGCGAGCGAGTGGCAGAGGCATCGATCAGCGACGTACGCCACGTCGCTAACCTGTATACGTTGCGCACATTGCACTCGATCAGCACTCAGTATTCGCACACACCGTCGACGGGAACCGCGCTGCGCACGATCCTGGCGGCGGCGGATCTGCTGCGGGCTAAGGCATGCGCGGTGATTTCGCCGGAATCGACCAACGCACAGCCGGAGTGGATAGAGCGGCTGCTGCGGCCGATTTATAGCGAAAATTACGATTTTGTCGCGCCTACCTATCGCCGGCATAAGTACGAAGGTGTATTGCTGACCAATTTGGTGTATCCGATGACGCGAGCGTTATATGCTCGCGATCTGCGCGAGCCGTATGCGTCGGAATTCGGATTTTCAGGCCGGCTGGGAGGGCAGTTCCTGGGAGAAGAAGTGTGGCAGCACGAAGTGGGGCGGAGCGGAGCGGAAATCTCATTGAGCCTGAGCGCGATCACCGGCGGCTACCGCATCTGCCAGGCTTTCCTGGGAACCAAGGTTCTAGCGGATCGACGCTCGAGCGACCTGGTGGGGGCGATGCGGCAGACCGTGGGCGCGCTGTATTGGTCGCTGGAGGCCAGGTATTCCGCGTGGAGCAACAACTCCGAGGTGCAGCCAGTGCCGACACTAGGCAAGGAATACGAGGTCACGCTGGAACCAGTACGGGTCAACCGCAAGAGCTTGCGGGATATGTTCAGCTCAGGCGTGGTTGAACTGGACTCGGTTTTACGGTCCATTCTTTCCGACAGCACGATGGCTGACCTGCAGCGGCTGGCAAAGGCTCAGGAAGACGAATTCTGCTATCCAGAGGGGTTGTGGGCAAGAACGGTTTATGAATTTGCGGCTTCCTATCACAAGGCGGTGATGAACCGGGATCACATCATCCAGGCCCTGGTTCCACTGTACCGGGGAAGAATGTGTACGTTCATGATGGAAAACCGCAACGCGTCGGCGGAACAGGTGGAGAAGAACATCGAAGTCGTGTGCC
Source organism: Terriglobales bacterium (assembly GCA_035624455.1). NCBI lineage: Bacteria > Pseudomonadati > Acidobacteriota > Terriglobia > Terriglobales > Terriglobales bacterium. The sequence continues at coordinate 27,327 of DASPRM010000147.1, read as the reverse complement.
GCGAATTTGAGCGGCAAAAGCCGTACCTTTTGGAACGCTGGAACGGCGGGAAGTGAGTAGCCATGCGAGATCTGGTAGTGAATGAGCTGACGCAAGCCTGGCAGGAAATCGCCCGTGGATTTGCCCACCTGCTGCCCAGATTGCTGGTGATGATCATCATCGCATTCGTGGGCTGGGCGATTGCAGCGCTGTTGCGATCGATTCTAAGGGCCATTCTGAGGCTGGCCAAGTTCGACCGCCTCTCGGAGAGCGCAGGAGCGACGCAGTTCCTGCATCAGGCGGCGTTGCCGTCTTCGAGTGAGCTGCTGGCCCGATTTGTTTTCTGGGTGGCGTGGCTGGGTTTCATTCTGCTGGGAGTGAATGTTCTGGGCATCGTAGGCCTGGAGGACTACGTTGCCAGATTCTTCCAGTTGCTGCCGCGGCTGCTGGTGGCACTGGTGATTCTGTTTCTGGGCCTGGCAGCGGCGAGCTTCTTTTCGCGCGCGGCGCTACTGGCAGCGGTGAATGCCAACGTGCGATCACCACGGCTGGTTGGGCTCTCGATCCGCAGCATGCTGGTGATCCTGACGCTGGCAATGGCGTTTGAAGAGCTGGGAGTCGCGGATGTAACGATTCTGACAGCATTCGGGATTGTGTTCGGAGCGCTGATGCTGGGACTGGCGATTGCCTTCGGTTTGGGCGGAAAGGATCTGGCGCGAGAGTTCCTGGAACGACGGTTTGGGACCGCCCAGAAGGAGAAGGAAGAGAAAGAAGACGAGCTGTCGCCGCTATAGCACTCGGCAGTCAGTAATCAGCATGGGCCAATATAGCCGAAGCTGCACTTCGACCGCCGACCCTAGCCAACGGCAGGCTAGGATGGGGCACCCGCTAATTGGCCTTCCATTGTCTGTCGGAGGTTCATCCGGAAATTGCAGAATTGCTGATCCCTCGCGGGCTTTCGCCCGCTCGTGATGACAAAACCGTCTGAGCGCTGATTGCGGAGTGCCCACTCAGCGATCGTAGGTGGCGCTAAGAACTTTGAGGCGATGGCTCAGCTCACTGGTAAGATCTCCTGCCTGATAGCGCCATCTCCAGTTTCCGCTAAGCGATCCGGGCAAATTCATGCGAGCCTCGCTACCCAGAGCGAGGACATCCTGCAGAGGAATCATTCCAATCCCGGCCACTGACGCGAGGACGGCACGGATGAAGACCCAATTGACCGGCTGAGTATCGAACCCAAGATAGGCTTTGGCGAATTCGCGCTCGCGGCGCACATCGTCGGAGCTGCGAGTGCTGTCCTGGGAGCCGGAGCTGGTCCACCATCCCACGGTGGTGTCGTTGTCGTGCCCACCGGTGTAGGCGACCAGGTCGCGCGAATAATTGTGGGGGCGGAAAGATGGCCCCTGCGGATCGGTGCCGAAAGCAAACTGGAGCAGGCTCATGCCCGGGAAGCCGAATTCGTGGCGAATGGCCTCAACCTCAGGGGTGATGACGCCAAGGTTTTCTGCGAGGATCGGCAGATCGCCCAGCTCGGACTGCAGAGCGCGAAACAGGGCGGATCCGGGTCCCTTGACCCATCGGCCGGTCTGTGCGGTTGGCGAGCCGCCAGGAATTTCCCAGTAGGCTTCAAATCCCCGGAAGTGATCAAGTCGGACGATATCGAAGAGGCGCAGCGACGCGCGGAAGCGATCGATCCACCAGCTGTACCCGGAGGCAGCAAGCACATCCCAGCGATAAATGGGATTTCCCCAGAGCTGGCCGGTAGCACTGAAGTAATCGGGCGGGACGCCGGCGACTACAGTAGGCTTGCCATTTTGGTTCAGATGGAAGAGCTCCGGATGCGCCCAGACGTCGGCGCTGTCATGGGCAACGTAAATGGGAATGTCACCCATGATGCGAATCTTGAGTTTCTGACAGTAGGCTTTCAGCGCCTGCCATTGGCGGAAAAATATGAATTGGCAGAATTTGAAAACCTCGAGTTCGCGGGAGTAGCGAGAGCGTGCATGGCGGAGCGCATCCGGATCACGCCGGCGAAGCGGTGGGTCCCACTCTGACCACATGGCGCCGTGATGAGCGTCCTTGCAGGCCATGAAGAGAGCGTAGTCATCGAGCCAGGCAGAATGAGTGCGGCAGAAGAGTTCGAAGTCGCCGCGCAGAGGATGCGATGGGAGGGAGAGGAAAGCCTCGGCTGCACGGCGAAGTTCCGCAAGTTTGTAGTTGATGACCGTGCCGTAATCGATGTAGCAGGAAAATGGCGGAGGCGGCGAGGGAGTGAGCAGTCCCTGAGGTTGGAGTTGGGCCAAGTCGATGAGCAAGGGATTCCCAGCGAATGCGGAAAAGCACTGGTAAGGAGAGTCGCCGTAGCCGGTGGGATTTACAGGCAACACCTGCCAGATGCTCTGGCTGGACTCTGCCAGGAAATCAGCGAAGTGGTAGGCGGCCGGGCCGAGGTCACCGATGCCATCCGGTCCTGGCAAGGATGTGATGTGAAGCAGGATGCCGCTCGAGCGAGGAAATTTCACGGTCCACACACTAAAGCGGACGACCGGGGTGGCGCAAGCGGGTGCGTCATTGGAGCTGGCGGGCGGTCAGGTAAAGAGTGGCGAGTCCGAGCAGAAGAACCGCGCCTTCCAGGCGGGTTGACCAGTGATGCAAGCGATTGAACTCGATGCGGCGGGCATCGCTGGGGGGAACGTCGTCGATAATGCCCATGCTGGTGCGCAGGGCATCCATCTTTGCCGATACGACAAAGAGCGAGATTACAGTGAGCGCGATCATGAGATACACCAAGGCGTGTTTTAGCGCTGCAGGATGGGCCGACCCCAGGGTCGTTGCGGAGTAGGACATCGAAGCGGCGAGGAAGACTATGCCTGAGACGATACCGGTCCAGTGCAGCAGATGGAGAGAGCGGTTCACCACTTGTCCCGCAAGATGGCGCGTCGGCAGAACCGAAAACACGGTGGGAGCGAGGATGAAGGCGAAAAAGATGATGCCGCCAATCCAAACAACCAGAGCGAGGAGCATAGCGAAACGAAACAGAGCCATGCGAACATTATGCTCCGAAGCTGCGGGCCCCTCCTAGATGAACAAGAAATGCAGAAGATCCTTCGCTTCGCTCAGGATGACCCAAAGAATTTTGAGATTCTTCGGCAAGATGGGAGACTTGATTAAGTTTTCGTTCGCACGTACACATAGGTACGGGAGTACGGGATGACCACAAGGATGAAACTGCCAACGATCGCCTATTTCTCCATGGAAATTGCCCTGGAGGCGAAAATTCCGACATACAGCGGGGGGCTGGGAATTCTCGCCGGCGATACGTTGCGTTCTGCTGCTGATCTGGGCGTGCCCATGATTGGCGTGACTCTGGTGTATCGCAAGGGCTACTTCCGGCAGCGTCTGGACGAATGGGGGAACCAGCGAGAAGAGCCGCAAAACTGGAGCCCGGAGCAGACGCTGCAACCCGTGGATGTGCGGGTCAGTGTGTCGATCGAGGACCGCCAGGTAGCGCTGCGCGCATGGAAGTTCACGGTAATGGGGATCAATGGCGACATGGTTCCTGTCTATCTGCTGGACACAGATCTGCCAGAGAACACGCCTGGAGACCGCAGCTTGACCGACTATCTGTATGGTGCGGACGAGCACTATCGGCTGTGTCAGGAGACGATACTTGGCTTTGGCGGTCTGCAGCTGCTGAGGAAAGTCGGCCACACTGATATTCAGGGCTATCACATGAACGAAGGCCACTCGGCTCTGCTGGCTTTGGGGCTGCTGGAACGCAGGCTGGATCAGAGTTTTTCGGGAAGGGTAAAGAAAGTGGATATGGACAGCGTCCGCCGGATGTGCATTTTCACTACGCATACGCCGGTACCTGCGGGCCATGACCAATTCCCGCGAGCAATGGTGGAACAAATCCTGGGGGCCGACAAAGTGGCACTGCTCGATGAGGCCCAGGCCTGGCATGAAGGTGCACTGAACATGACCTACCTGGCGCTACGTTTCTCCGGGTATGTGAACGGAGTCGCGATGCGGCATGGTGAGGTGTCGCAGGGTATGTTCCCAAACTACACGATCAGCGCCATCACCAACGGCGTGCACGCGGTGACGTGGACGAGCGAACCGTTCCGGCGGCTGTTCGACCGCTACATTCCCGCCTGGCGGTATGACAACAATTATCTGCGCTACGCGATCAGCATTCCCCTGGAAGAAATCCGCACAACGCATGAGGAAGCCAAAAAGGACTTGTTTCTGGCTATCCGCGAGAGGACGGGAGCGGTGCTTGATCCGGCAGTCTTGACATTGGGTTTCGCACGCCGCGCCAGCACGTACAAACGGGGAGACTTGATCTTTCACAATCCGGAAAAACTGCGCTTCATAGCGCGAAACGTGGGACCCTTGCAGCTGGTGTATGGAGGGAAGGCGCATCCAAGAGATGATGGAGGCAAGAATATTATCCGCAAGGTACATGGTGGCGCGGCTTCGCTGGCCGACGTGATCAAGACGGTGTATGTCGAAAATTACGACATGGACTGGGGAGGGAAGATCACCAGCGGAGGGGATATCTGGCTGAATACGCCGCGCCGCCCGCAGGAGGCTTCCGGCACGAGCGGGATGAAAGCGGCGCTGAATGGAGTTCCCAGCTTCAGCGTGGTGGATGGATGGTGGTTCGAAGGACTCATTGAAGGGGTGACGGGCTGGGCAATCGGCAGCAGCGAGATCACGGAAGATCCGGAAGTGGAGGTAGCCACGCTCTATGACAAGCTGGAGCGCGAGATCGTGCCAACCTTCTATGGACGTCCGCAGAGTTTCGCCAACGTGATGCGCTCGGCAATCGCACTCAACGGATCTTTCTTCAACACGCAGCGCATGGTGCAGCAGTACGTCGGCAATGCGTATCTGTTGCGGGAAGAAGCGCTGCCGGCGGTGGTATCCGCGATTCCGGAGCGAGTGGTGGAGGAAAGCAATCGTTAGATAGGAACGGGAACGCTTTCCACGATTTCGCGCAAAACGGTTTCCGCCTGCTCGGATTTCTTCAGAGTAGAAGAGTAACGTCCGCTCACGACGGCCCGATGAGCAAATACGGGAATCGCGAGGGTCTTGAAATCCTCAGGGGTGGTGAAATCGCGGCCATCCACGTAGGCCATAGCTTGAGCCGCGCGATAGAGAGCAAGCGAGCCACGGGGCGAGACTCCTAATGCAAGCAGAGCAGACTCGCGAGTGCGGTTCACCATGGCGAGCGCGTACTCAACGAGAGACTCGTCCACCCGCACGCGGGTGACATCCCGCTGAATGGCGAGGACCTCGGCCCCGCTCAGCACAGGGCAGAGCTCTTCCAGACGCGCCGCTCCCGCTTCGGAGCGCAAGATTTCTTTCTCACTTTCATAGGCGGGATAGCCCATATGCACGCGCATCAGAAAGCGGTCCATCTGCGACTCGGGTAGAGGATAGGTGCCGTGGTGCTCGACGGGGTTCTGAGTGGCGATGACCAGAAAAGGCTCGGGCAGCGTGTAGGAGCGACCATCGACGGTGACGTGAGACTCGTTCATCGCTTCCAGCAGCGAGGATTGAGTTTTGGGAGTGGTGCGGTTGATTTCGTCGGCCAGCAGAACATTGGTAAAAACAGGACCGTGCTTGAATTCGAATTTCTGCTCGACGGTGGAATAAACCGAAATGCCAACCACGTCGCTGGGAAGCATGTCGCTGGTGAATTGGATACGTTGGAAGGTACAGTCCAGAGCCCGCGCGATGGCATGACCGAGGGTGGTTTTGCCGACACCGGGCACGCCTTCGATGAGGAGATGGCCGCGGGCAAAGAGGCAGACAAGAGCGAGACGGATCACTTGATCCTGTCCGCGGATAACGGAACGAAGCGCAGACTCCAGTTTGGTCGCCTTTGCCGCGGCGAGAGGAACAACCGATGAGCCCATCGCAGGCGATTGTAACCCATTGCCGACAGCGCCTGCGGAACACCAGGGTGCTGGTCCCGAGGATTCCCAAAAAGAGCAAACAGCAACTGACGCGGCCTCGCTGCCCGCTGTGACCTTCCGCCATTTATACTGGCTGCAAATGCATCCGCTGCAAGCAGGAATTGAACGTCTCTATGCTATGGGCACGGAGGCGAAAAACGTATCGGGGGCGCGCAATGTGTTCCTCGACTTCCGGGAAGCCCTTTCTCGCGGCGAGGTGCGCGCTGCCGAAAAAACGGACAATGGCTGGAAAGTGAATGTCTGGGTCAAGCAGGGAATTCTGCTGGGTTTTCGACTAGGCGAACTCCAGGAGATGGGCGACTTCGAGCTCTCCTTCGTCGATAAGGATACTTTTCCCGTGCGTCAATTTCGCGTGGAAGACCAGGTGCGTGTGGTTCCAGGAGGTTCCTCGATCCGCAGCGGTGCCTATGTTGCCCCCAGCGTGGTCTGCATGCCGCCCATGTATATCAATACCGGGGCCTACGTGGATGAAGAGACACTGGTGGATTCGCATGCACTGGTGGGCTCCTGCGCCCAGGTAGGTAAACGCGTCCACATCAGTGCCGCTGCCCAGCTCGGTGGCGTATTGGAACCGGTGAATGCTTCGCCGGTGATCATCGAGGATGATGTGCTGATCGGGGGCAACTGCGGCGTGTATGAGGGAACCCAGGTAGGCGCGCGGGTGGTGTTAGGAGCAGGAACTATACTCACACGCTCTACGCCTCTGTTTGACCTGGTGCAGGGAGAGGTCTACCGCGCCACAGCAGAGAAGCCTCTATGCGTGCCCGAGGGAGCGGTGGTGGTGCCGGGATCGCGGTCAGTGAATCGAGGGAAAGCGGCGGAGTGGGGCCTCTCGGTTTATACGCCGGTGATTGTTAAGTATCGCGACGAGAAAACCGATCGCAACGTAGAACTGGAAGACATTCTTCGCTAGCTGGAGCTCCACGCTCCTCTCTATGAAGCCACGACTTCTGATCGCGGCAGTTGTTCTGCTGGCAATTGCCGCTCTGCTGAATGTCCTCGACCTCCTGGGCTGGGTGCGAATCGGTCCAATCCTGCTGACAACATCGCGCTGGATTTCCCTGGCCGCTCTGCTGGCGTATGCCGTAGTACGACGTTCGCTTACCACCTGGATTGTCTTCGGCATGTTTGTCGGGGCCGAGGTCGGCCATGATTTTCCACGACTGGCCACTCATCTCCGCGTGCTCGCTCAGATTTTCCTGCAATTGATCAAAGCCATCATTGCTCCACTGCTGTTTGGCACCTTGGTGAGTGGAATTGCCGGACATGCTGATCTGAAGAAAGTTGGCCGCATGGGAGTGAGGGCGATCATCTATTTCGAGGTGGTCACCACACTGGCGTTGTTCATCGGCCTGGCGGCGATCAACATCAGCAAGGCTGGAGTTGGAGTTCATCTGCCCGCTGCCAGCGTGGCCGAGGCGGCTCCGGTCCCCCGGCCAACTAGCAGCGAGCTCATCCTCCACATTTTTCCTGAGAACCTTGCTAAGTCGGTGGCCGAAGGGCAGGTGCTGCAGATCGTGATCTTCAGCATCCTGTTTGGCATCGCGCTGGCCATGGTGCGTGAAGACAAGCGCCGCCCCATGTTGGCGTTCACGGAGAGCCTTGCGGAGGTGATGTTCAAGTTCACCAACCTGGTGATGCTGTTTGCGCCCATCGGAGTCGGCGCGGCGATTGCTTACACCGTTGGACACACCGGAATGGGTGTGCTGCTGAATCTTGCGAAGCTTCTCGCTACGCTCTACGTCGCACTCATTGTTTTCCTAATAGGCGTACTACTGCCGATCGCACTGCTGGTGGGTGTGCCGCTCGGCAGATTTCTGCGGGCGGTGGCCGAGCCCGCTTCTATCGCTTTCGGTACGAGTAGTTCCGAAGCTGCTTTGCCAAGTGCGATGGAAGCCATGGAAGGGCTCGGCATTCCGCGCCCAACTGTGGCTTTTGTCATCCCCACCGGCTACAGCTTCAACCTCGATGGTTCCAGCCTGTATTTATCGCTTGCCGGAATCTTCGTAGCCCAGGCGGCCGGGGTGCATATGAGCGTAGGCCAGCAACTTTTCTTCTTGCTCACTCTGATGCTTACCAGTAAAGGAGTCGCCGGAGTCTCGCGCGCGGCCATTGTGATCCTGCTGGGAACGGTTGGTATGTTTGGCCTTCCGGTCGAACCTGTGTTCATTCTGCTGGGAATCGATCAGTTGATGGATATGGCCCGCACTTCCGTCAATGTGATTGGCAATTGCCTTGCGACCGTGGTGATCGCCCGTTGGGAAGGAGATTTCGCAGTGAGCCCCACCGCGGACCCGACGGTAATCGCAGGTCCAGTTTGTTGAGCTCAGCGGGTTTCCAAAAAAGATCTGCTATGTATCATTGCTGCGTGCGGATTTGCGTAGCTCAATGCTGTAGACGTGCGAAATGATGCCAGTCTCAGGATTCATTTCAGCGGTGACGCGATAGGTCTCGCGGCGCGATTCCCATCCCTGGCGCTCCAGCTCCAGCACCCTGGCATGAAAGATGTCTGGGTCCCACTCGCGAACGAGCTTTACCTGGTCCATGATTAATTCCTAAGCATACTCTATGAATCTTAAGGACGAGATCGCCTGTCCTATACGGTCCTTGGCCGGTCTTCGCTCAAGATGACAGAGGTTAATAAGAAAATGCCGCGCCGGAATCCGCGAGGAGGTGGAAGCGGATTCCGGCGTGGCGGGCTGCAGCTCAAGAAGGATCAACGAGCCGCTGGCACTTTCGAATTGTTGAGGACGGGCAACTTGGGCTCGTACACGCAGAATGGCTCCTCGGCCAGGTAATCGCCGGTGGCGGCAAAGGCGCGAGCGCGGCATCCCATGCACACATTGCGGAACTCACAGCAGCCGCATTTACCTTTCAGGTTGTTGGTTTCGCGCAACTGCTCAAAGACCTCAGAGTCGTTCCAAATTTCAGCAAATGATTTCCTACGCAGGTCTCCGGCAAGAACCGGCAGATATCCACAAGGAAACACTTCGCCCTCGTGGGAGATGAAACACACGCCGGTGCCGGCCAGGCAGCCCTTGGTCATGGCATTCATGCCGTCAGGGTGCCCAGCGGGATGAGTGGTGGGGTGGCCGGTGTGATTGCCCTTGGGGCGAAACACCACGGCATTTGTTCCCGGCATACTCATCTCGTCCGGGCCGATTGCGCTGGGATTGGCGGCTTGCAGGTAAGTCGCCCCGGCTGCCATCGCCGCACGCCGCTCCTCCGCCCGACGCTGACGCACGACGCGGAAATAATGCGGTGCGCAGGTCGCTTTCAGTTCGATGTCGCCGTCTTTGGAGCGATCGTAGAACCAGTTCAGCATCTCCTCATATTCGTCGGGTGGGACCATCTGTTCGGCGGCGATATCCACGCCGCAGCCTACTGGAACCAGCAGGAAGGTATGCAGGGCATCCGCACCGAGATTGCGAGCCAGTTCGAGGACCTGGGGAAGCTGGCGGGCATTGTGTCGGGCGATGGTCATGTTGATCTGCACCGACATGCCTAGTTTTTTCAGATTGCGCAGACCGTACACGGCCGCATCAAACGCGCCAGGAATGCCACGAAAAGTGTCGTGGGTGAGAGCGTCGGCGCCGTCGAGACTGATAGAAACACGCTTGATGCCGGCATCGACGATACGCCGCGCGACATCTTTGGTCACCAGCGTTCCGTTGGTCGCCAGCGCCACTCGCAGGCCGCGCCGCGCGCCCGCCGAGGCGAGGTCGAAGATGTCTGCCCGATACAGCGGCTCGCCGCCGCTGAGAACCAGGATGGGATTGGCGAAATTGGCGATCTGATCGATGATCTCGAGGGCTCGCGCGGTGGGAAGGTCGGTAGGAGAGCTCAATTCCGTGGCCGTGGCGCGGCAGTGGATGCAGCGCAGATTGCAGCCCTTGGTGACCTCCCAAAAAACCAGGCGTGGCTTAAGGGCGTTTGCTGTATGACCGCTGTTATCGGAATTCATCCCAACCTCCTCTGGCGGCTCCGCTCCGCTTGGGGTTTCCGTATCAGGAGAGTAAGGGAGGCCCATACATCGGGCCGTGATATGCGTCACTTCTAGGTGTGAGGCCACTCACGGGGACGGGACAGGCAAGATTGCCTGTCCTAGACAAACCAGCCCCGTCCTCCCCCAAGATGACAGATGGATGCTCACGGTCCGACGCCGCCGGTATGGCAGTCATTACAGCTCACCGCAGTCATGTCTCCGAGGTCCACGGGGTGTTTGAAGGCGATCCCCTGAGCGCTGCCGATCACAGGCTGTCCACTTTCAACCTGGGCAATAACGGTATGGCAGATGTTGCATTCTTTGCTGAGGACCTTGCCCTCCGCGCTGACGTGATTGCCATCGTGACAACGGAAGCATCCCGGAAAATAGAAATGACCGATATTGTTGGGATGGACCCGCCAGTCCACCTTCATCTCGGGAAAGATGGTGGAGCTGTAGATACGCTGGAGCTCGGAGATAGCGTTATGGATTTCCAGTTGGCGGGACGAGTAAATATCAGGGTATTTGGTTTGATAGAACTTCTGTAAATCAGTGGCGATAGCCTCGCGGGCTTGTTCCGTGGTGTTGTACTGACCGGTGAGCGTATTGACGGCCTGTTGCTTGATGTAAGGCAAGGACGCATCGATCCTGCGCGCCAGTATGGACTCATCCACGGAGCGGTCGGGAGGGACGTAAATGTGCGTGGGACGGTTATGGCAGTCCACGCAATCCATGCGACGGCGAGACCCCTTCTGCACCTGCTCCGGGGTCAAGCCACCGTCCTTTGCTGTATAAACCGTGATCCGACCCTGGGCGTCTTTAGCCTGTACCCAGGGGATAGTCTGGCGCTGCTTGTCGGTGGCAATGTAGGTGATTTCGTTGGAAATGTTCATGTGCCAGTGGATGCCCGTCGGCAAACCAGTATTGGGATCGCCGCCGCCGGTGTTGATGAGCATGCGAATCTGCCGCGGGGTGTTCTTTTCGTCAGTCCCGAAATGGGTGAAGACTTTCAGTTGTGCGCCATAAAATTTCTTGGGCCAGTGGCATTGCTCGCAGGTTTCCGGTGCCGGGCGCAGGTTCGAGACCGGAGTGGGGATAGGACGCGGGTACTTATGAAAAGCAACCGCGTAGACCTGGTAAGCGCCGGATAATTTCGACCGCACATACCAACCGGCGCCCGCTCCCACATGACAATCGACGCAGGCCACGCGGGCATGCGGGGACTGTGAATAGGCTATGAATTCCGGATGCATGACGCTATGGCAGAGCTGGCCGCAGAACTGCACTGAGTCGGTAAATTCGTAAGCCTTATAACTTCCCACCGCACTGATGAGGACAAATACCAGGGTGAAAGTAACAAAAAAAGCAAAAGCACTGCGCTGGGCAGGATTGTTGAGATCAATTCGCGGGTAACGAGGAAGTGCGGCAGCAATCCCCTTGCGCCGGCGACTGCGCTCGTGGAGGATGCCGACCGCGATCAGCACCAGGCCCAGCACCAAAAAAGCCGGCGCAATCATGTAGGCCAGAATCCCGATGTAGGGACTGGGATGTCCGGACATCAGGTCGATGATGACCAAAAAGATAATATTGGCCGCTGCCACCGCGGCGATGGCGGCGCCAATCAGGCTGATGGGATTGCGAAACAAACCGCTGGTAGAAGACGGTGCGGGGGGCGGCGACGGAACGGACTCGCCTGCTTGCGGCGGATTGGCATCACTCATGCAGTTCTCCTGCAGGGACTATGTCAGCCGAGTAGGTTCTCAGTCTTCTGCGATATTCAGTTTTTCAAGTTCGGTGCTGATTCTTCAACGCTGCCCGAGTGAACCGGTTCGTCTTCCGCCTGCGCCGGCTGCTCAGCGGCTTCGGCTCGGATCGCCTCGGAAATCGTCTGCCGGTCCAGATTGTGTTCTTCTGAATAGTGCTCCAGCGACATCTTCCCGTCATACCAGGCCCAGTTCATTGGATACGTATCCGGATCGAAAATCACCTGGTAAAAATGCCAGACCAGAATAGCTAACGTGGCCAGCACGGCTTCATAGAAGTGGATAGCCGTAGCTATGTCGAGCCACCAGCGCGGCAGCAGATGGCCCACGGTCATCTTGAACCACAACATCAGTCCGGTTGTGGCCATCACCACCGCGCCCCAGACTAAAGCCCAGTACTCTGCCTTTTCCGCATAAGTGAAGCGTTTAAATTCAGGTTTGTGCTTGCCGAGACCGAGATAATAGCGCAGCACCCCCACAACGTCCCAGGCATCTTTTGGTTCGGGCAGCATGTCTGAGATAATGCGCCGGCCTTTGCGGTCCGCAATCAGGTAGGCGAGGTGGTACAGGGATACCCCGATCAGCACCACGCCGGCGGCACGGTGGACGATGCCGCGCACCTTTTCGCCTAGTCCCAGCATGCTGGCGAACCAGGAATCGGGATATTTCAAAGCAAAGCCGGTGATGACCAGTACGAAGAAGGAAGACAGCAGCAGCAGGTGCTGTATGCGCTGGTTTTTGTCCATGCGCGTGACTGCTCGGTGGCCATTCTTGCGGTGTTCGACAGCCTTCTTTCTCCAGATCAGGAAGTTGTGCAACACCATGCCGCCGATCACCGCGAAGATCATGGCGAGATAGAAGCGGCGGATCCAGCGCACAGCGATGCTGCCCATATCGGCGGAGAGGGGTGCACCGACGTGGATCTTGCCACGCGCGAAGTTTTCGCTCGCTCCAGGGTGACACCGGCCACATGTCTTGACCAGGTTGGCCTGGTTGATCGTGGACTTGGGGTCGGACGAGGGCAGGATGTTGTGAACCCCGTGGCAACTGGCGCAGTTCGCAACCACATTGGAGCCCAGCTTCGATGCCAGTCCGTGATAGCTGGCCAGATAAGTCGAAGCGCGGCGTCCGGCGACTCCGAATTCCTGTGAGAGCCGCACTCCCTCGTGACAGCGTGCGCAGGTGGTTCGCGCCAGGGCCTGCGCAGAAACGGAAGAATTAGGATCGACGTGCGACTTGATGGCGTGGATCCCGTGACAATCGGTGCACACGGGAGCCTGCCAATTTCCGCGGCTGACTGCCTGCCCGTGAATGCTGCCCATGAATTCCTGTTTCACTCCGCTGTGACACTGGGCACAGGTATTGGGCACGTTGAATTTGAAGATCGGCGATTTGGGATTACCGGCGGGTAGGATTTCATGCGCTCCGTGGCAATCGGTGCACACGGCGGCCTTTTCCGAACCCGCAGCCACCGCCTTACCATGCACGCTCTCCTCATAGGAGACGAACTGGGCAGCGCTGTGACCGCTGGCTTCCATGACGAACTTCTGGCCGTGGCAGCTTCCGCAGGTTTTGGGAATATTGACGTGGTTCACCGGTGAATTGGGATCGCTGGCGACCACAATTTCATGAGCACTGCCGTGACAATCGAGGCAGGTGGCGGCTTTGGTGTCGCCATTCTTGCGAGCCTGCGCGTGCAGGCTGTTCTCGTATTGTGTGACCTGGTCAGCGTGGCAGGTCTGGCAACTCACCTTCGCCGGGGCCGGATCATGCGGGAAGCCCTTGACGTCGGTGTGGCAATCGGTACAGCCGAACATGCTGCCGTGAATCGAGTTCTTGAATTTCTGCTCATCCACCCGCAGGCTGACGTTTTTCCCGTTTACTTCTTTGACCAGATTTACGTCGCTGTGACAAGCGAGGCACTCGGCGCTTTTGTCCGCAGGAGCGGGTTTACTTGCGGCCGAAACCGTCGTGATCGAAAGCAGTAGAGATATGAGGACGAATATGAAATTTTTCATTCCCTGTCTCAAGCGAGCAGGATGCGATACCGAGTCGCGTGGCGCGCGTGGCATCGATCGACCAGGCTCAAGCGCTGGAAGAACGAGCCAGCTGCGCCTTCTTATACATCGCAGATTTATGTCCCAAGGGGCTGTGAATGCCCGCACGTGGCGATGTGACCGGGAGCACATTGGGTAGTCCGAACCGCAGGGCTGTGCTCGCAAGCACGATAGTGCGATTCTTGCTCTTTGGAGCGTAAGCCCTTCTGAATGCGGGAGTTGAGACTGCGGTGGACTTGCCCGGGCGTGGCGAACGGCAGTGTGTCGGAGGTCACACGATACTGTGCTTAATGGAGATTATGAAAAGGAGGGGGAGCGGCAGTTTACCGCTCCCGATGGCTATAGCGCTGTTTAGAAGTGGAACTCCAGAGTCGCCGATACGTAGTAGGCATGGTAGGACGGCTGGTCTACGCCCAGGAACAAGTACCGCGCCGACGAGTTGTCGACGACCTGGAAATATGGGTAGAAGCTGATAGGCGCGTTGGGGCTCAGGACCGGCGTGGGCGAGGTCGTACTGCTGACCACTCGGATGGGACATCCCGGCACCGCGGTCCCCGTAGCAGCGCTAGCGCAGCCCATGTACTGCGACATGGGGGAGGTCTGGAAGTCCTTGTTGTCGAATTGCTGATAGCGGAACTCGAATTTGGGCATGAGATGGTTGGTGAGCTTGTACTTGAAGACCGCCACCACTTCATGCTGGCGGGCGGTTGACTCTGGGTAGCTTACGGCGGCGCTGGTGCCCACTAACACGAACGCGTTCGGACCGGTGGTGATGGTGGGATCGCCCAGGAACCGCGAGAGGGTGTTAGCGAGTCCCGCCGACAACGAATAATAGGTCGAAAAATACGCCTTCTTATTCAAATTGGTGTCGGTTCCCACCGTCCAGATGTCGACCTTTTCCGGGGTTGTGCTTTCCCAATCATTGTTGGCTGTATCGCAGCCGGTGCAGGTCAGAATGGTCTGGGTGCCACTGGTTGGGGTGCGGTTACGAGAGATCAGCCTTCTGTAGTAGTGCTCGTGAGAATACTCAGCGAAAAACGAGAGGCGCGGCGAAAAGGCGTAATCTGCGCCGAAACCATAGTTGTAGGAGATGTCTTTCAGGATTCCATAAAGGTAATAGGGGTTCGTGGTCGCCGCACTTCCAGTGAGGAAGTTCAGCGCGGTGGGGCTGTTAGTATCGCCGCGCTGGTTGTAGTCATCCTGGATAGTTCCGCCGAAAGCGGAGAGGGTCAACGAACCCAGGGGAGTGTACTCGATCAGGCCGTCGGCGCGGTTACGCACTCTGTGCGCCTCATCGAATCTGCGGCTGCAGCGTTGGTCGGCGGTAAAGGCTACGCTGGGATCAGTGCAGGTAATGGGAGCGCCAGTGACCGGGTCACTGGAATTATCGTCCTGATATTCATCCGGCTTGCGACTTGAGTGGCGATAAGACAGCCGGAACAGAAGGTTCTTCCAATAGGCGACGTCGACGGCGCCGAGGATAGTGTTCTCCAATGAGTGCTCGACGTCGCGGTGTGAGCGATCCATCCATTCGGCCTGGTAGCCGATCTTGGCTGAACTCTTCTTGGCAAAGTACCAGTTCCCGGTTAAATCGAAGTTCTTGCGGTTGAAGCCGAAAGGAGTGTTTTCCACACCGGCGACAACCGGCGAGGCCGCATCACCTTCGGTCGGAGTGAAAGTACGCACCGGGGTGTTGTTGTTGTAGTCGTAGTGACGATACATGGCCTTTATCTGGAATTGCTTCCAGGGGAGGGTGACAAAGGTATAGTTCATGGCCAGAGTCTGCTTGCTGCCTTCCAGACTCGGAGCTGGGAGAGAGGCAGTCGTCGTGCAGGGCGCACCGGTCACCCCGCCGCATCCGGTGATCGCGCCATTGGTAGTGTAAGGCAGGAAGGAATCATCCTGACGCAGCCAGCCAGGACTGATGCTGGCCATCAAGCGTACCCACTTCCCCAAGTCGGCGGCGCCGGCGAGATTGATGTAGTAAGCCTGGTTGTTGGGATATAGCGTCATGCGCCCGGTGGTGGGATTGGAGATGGCAGCAGAGCCGGCAGGCTGCGTCAGCAGGAAGGGGTTGTCCCAGGTCATCGAGGGGATGTTCTGTTCGAAAAAGGAACCCACGAAGGCGCCCTGGACCGCCCAGTCGTGTTTGCCGTATTCCGCCCCCATACGCGCCAGATTGTTGAAGTAGCTGATCGTCTCCGGCAGTTCGACACCGAAGCCGGAAGTGGCGCTGGCGCTGGGGCTGGAGTTCATGATCAGCCCAATCGGCCGGTAGCCATCCTCCGCTTCGCGGAAGAACGAACCGTTGATGTTGAGATTCTCGCTGAGATCGTAGGAAGCCAGGAAGGTGCCCGCTTTGCGTAATATGCTCGGGGTGATGAGACTGGAATTTGTTACCACTCCCTGCTGAGCATTGGTGCCTGTGCCGGCGATCAGCGAGGGGAGATTGGCGGTCGTGCTGGCCTGTAAGGTGGAGCGGATTGCTGAGGGGTAGCTCCAAACACCCGTGGCGGTCTTGGTAAAGAGAGTGCGGGTAACGTCGCTGTAGACGTGTGGGATCTCATCGTAGCGGAACTGGACCTTGAACTTGCCGTACTGTCCGAAGGTTGCCAGATAGCTCTGGTCGCGGTAGATCGACTTTTGCGACTGCAGGATCGCGTAGTACTTGGTGTTGAGCAGGTTATCGAAGGTGGCATCGAGTTTGCGAACGAAGAAACCATTGCGGATATCGCGATACTCTCCGTATTTGGAGAAACGCAGCACGGGGTCCAACGAAGTTCCGCAACCCAGGCAGCCTGGGGCGAGCGACGGATTTCCAGTGGCTGCTGGACCGCCGGGACCCAGCAGAAGGTCCTGACGACCGTCGACATTGCCCCAGGAGTAGCGCGCTCCGAATTCGATGACACCATACTGGGCAGGCTTCTCCTCGGCGGGCTTGTCCTTGTCTTTATCTTTGTCTTCAGCGAACAGGGCGAGCGAGCAGAAAAGGAGGGCGAACACTGCCAGGTATGCAGATTGTCTTGATCTCTGAATTTTCATTTCGCTCTCCTCTCTCAGCGCAGAAAGAAGTTCCCCGACGGGTGGTTCGACCCGTGGATGTAGGAATGGCAATTCGTGCAGCCGCGATTGAAGTCGCGGACGGAATTGAGCAGGGTTGGAGTCGTGGGGTGGCGGCTGGAGTCATGGCAGGAGTCGCACACCCTGGGCATGCGCATCTTCAGCAATTGCGGATTGTTGGTGCCGTGCGCTTCATGGCAGTTGACACAGTTCTCCATCACCGGCGGATGCTCCCAAAGGAATGGACCACGCCGCTCGGTGTGGCAGGCGAGGCAATTCTCATTGACCGTGCTCTGCTTGAGCTGGCTGGGATTGGGGGAGCCGTGTGGGTTGTGGCAACTGGTGCAGGTCACCTTCCCTTCGCGGTACGGCATATGCGAGGAGCGCTGCAACTGGGCGCGGCGCATTTGGTGACAGTCCAGGCAGAGTTCGGGCTGCACCTTCTTCAAGCCTCGGTTGGTGCTGAGTGGCGAAAGGAAACGGGCTTCCTGAGATAGAGTCTGGGTCACCACTTGATGCGCCTGGTGACAATCCACGCAAGCCATGTGGCGCGAGTCATGCGGGCTGCCCTTCCAGAAGAGCTGGTTGCCGCGAGCATGGCATTGCACGCAGGCGGCATTTTTCTCCGCCACGGTGTTCTTGGAATCACTGGTGAAGCGGACGGGAATGGTGTCTTTGCCGCCCCCGGCTTCCACGTGCGCTTTGCCCGGACCGTGACAGGACTCGCAGCCGCGAGCTTCATCCGCGGTATGCGGATGGGCCATTACCTTCCCCATGACCGTGTTCTGGAAGCGGTGGTTCTGATCTTCGTGACAGGCGATACAGGTATCGCTGCCCACGTAATCGCCGTCCGGCTTGGCGGGTGCTTTTGCCTGCTGCGGTGGGGAAGCCGCTTTATCCAAGTTCTGGTTGACGGCATTGGCCCTCAGTGAAACGCCCGCTGAGGGAGCAGGATTGAGCTGAGCCTCGACAGTGAAGGCGATACCCAGCATGGCAACGACAAGAACTGCTCGTTTCCAAGTCATACGGCTTTATCTGACCTCCTTTCGAGGCCTACCCGGCGGTTCTAAAAAACAGCTCTGGGCGCTCACGAGTGAGGAGCACTCTGTTTGAAACGGTGTGCTTTAGGCGACGGCAACGCTCACATTTGCAGGTGAAATGAATCACCTTCGCGTGTCTGACCGTCACATCTCGACCAAAGGGCTGAGGCATGGGATCCCGGAATGCGCTGCTGTGCCTTCTCGGGTTCTTCGAAAAGCCAGAGCAGGAAATGGAATGAAGCCGGGAGTTTGCGCCAGAAGCAGATGTTTTGGTTGTGACGTAGATCACACGTCTGCAGGTGCGTACATGTCTGGTACACACCGCATTGTGGAAATTTGAGCCCGCAATTTGCGTTGCCGAGACGGCTGAGGGGACGGATTCCGCGAGGAGTTAGGCTTCAGGAATGAGATGCCAGAGCCCGCATTACTGCACTCTCATCGTGGAGGGGGACGTGCGAATGCGGGTGTGAGCCCAGCCCATGGAGCGGACTCGCTCGTAGGCGGAGTGCAGATCCTCGCTGAGGAAATGGATTACCTGCATGCAGGCTTGTCGATGCTGGCGAAGGAAGTTGAGCAAGTCCTTGCGCCGGATGAAAGCGACCTGGACAGGGTCGAGGGCTTCGGCAGTGAGTTCGTAATCCAGACCCGCCAGGCTGGCGCTCAAGCCGAGGATCTCGCCCGGACCCGCGATGCGAAGCAGCAGACGTTGTCCGCGATCGGAGGAGATGGAGAGCTTAGCCCGTCCCCGGCATAGAAGAAAAACGCCTCGGCCGGGGTGGCCCTCCTGGAACAAAGTAGCTCCTCGCGCAAAGCTGCAGATGTCCTTGATGTGGTCAAGGGCATCTAGTGCATTGGCCGGAAGGTCGCAAAACAGCCGCGTCGGGCGCAGCTCACATGCAAAACAGCTGGGTTGATTTGCGCTTTCCATGACTTGTAGATAGTCCCCTAGGGGTAACCACACAGTGACTGCAGTCACTATTTTTCGTGATGCGAAAAAAGGAGGGCGCCACGAGGACCGTGGCAGCCCACTTGAGGAAGAAAACTGTCAGGAATTGCTGGCCAGCGCTTTCAGCGCGCCCTTGTTGCGGATGAGCAGGGTTGAGCCCTTCGCCTGCACAATCTGCTTTTTCTTGAGATCGGCAAACAGCCGAGTCACCGTCTCGCGTGAGGTACCGATCATCTGCGCGATTTCTTCATGCGTCAGCGCCAGCTTGAGACGGGGCTCCTGTTTATTCTGCTCGCCATTTTTGGAGGTCCAGTCAAGCAACAGTTTGGCTAATTTCTCCGCTGCAGAATGCGACAGGCCCAGAGAACGAATCTCGTGACAGGCGGCATTGTATTTGTCGCTCAACTGCTCGGCCACGCGGAAGCAAGCGTCCGCATGCTCACGCAGGAAGCGCAGGAAATCTTCCCGTTTCACGAAATTGACCTGGCAGGGGTCCAGGGTCTCGGCGGTCAGCTCGTAGGCTTTGCCGGAAACGGTAGCGCTCAGTCCCAGGACCTCTCCCGGTTCGGCGACCTTGAGGATCAGAGTCTTGCCATCGGTGGAGCAGATGGAAAGTTTCACTCGGCCTTTGCACAGCACGTAGATTCCGCGGGGAGCCTGGCCTTCCACAAACAACACTGCGCCTCTGGGGTAGGCCGTCGCATACTTGATCGCCTCAAAGGATTGCAGGGCAGCGGTGGGAAGGTCGCAGAATAGCCGCTCGGCCCGCAGCTTACAGGTAAAACAACTCTCTATGATGTCCAGTCCGTAAGGTGAAAGCACGGCACAACCTCCTGTGACACTAACGCCCGAGGACAGCCACGCGTTCCGTAATAAAGGCCAGCGAGTCCAACTCGAGCAGGCGACGAAGCAGATCCCGCCGCGCCGCAGCGAGGCCGGCGCGCAGGATTTTTCCGCTCGGGCAACCCACTTGTGATCAGTATCACGAGGTTAGTGTCCGCCGGGCTGGAAGGGATAGCTGTGATCAATCTCACATGTAGTTGTGAGCGGGCTGACTTTCCGGTTCCAGGCGATGGCGAATCCGCCAGCCGCAACCGGAAGGCAGTTGCGGTGCGCGAAGAGGGAGTTTCCTGGTGGTTCGCCTCTACCGGATTTCTTCCGCTGTCCTGCGGGATTGGACCCCTGGAATTGGCCAAGCTTCCGGGTGACAATAGGCGGGTGAGCCGCGCGAGTGTTACTCCAAGGTTCTCCCAGCTTGTGTTGCTGGTATTGGCTTGCGTTTCGTCCGTCCCCTCCACCCATTCGCAACTTCCACCACCGCACTGGAAAGGAGCATCGACGATGAGCTCTCAAGTTTCCACTGGTCTTCAACTTTCGACCACTGCTTTCAATCCCCAGGGCAATATTCCCAAACAGTTCACCTGCGATGGAGCCGATATCTCCCCCGATCTTTCCTGGGGTGAGCCGCCGAAGGGGACTCGCGCCCTGGTGCTCATCGCAGACGACCCGGACGCTCCGGTCGGCTTGTGGACACACTGGCTGATCTACGACCTTCCGGCCGAGAAGCGGCAATTGCAGCAGGGCTTCCCCAAAGACCGCGATCTGGCCGACGGCGGGCGTCAAGGACAAAATGATTTCCGCAAGATCGGATATAACGGTCCCTGCCCGCCGCCAGGAAAACCGCATCGTTACTATTTCAAACTGTTCGCCCTGGAAGCACCGCTGGGTTTGAAGGCCGGCGCCACGCGCAAAGAAGTGGACGCGGCCATGAAGCAAGCACGAGTGCTGGCGCAGACCGAGGTGATGGGCAAGTACGGGCGATGACACAACAAGTTGTAATCGGGTAAGTGGTGTTTCCCTCGGGGACTAAAGCCCAGGATTTATGCGGCTCCGGACGGCGCGGCTGAAGCCGCGCCCTTTCAAAACCGATTTATGAGATAGATTCTTAGCGTTCAGTTAGTTACCGCAGATTCCTCGGAGCCTCGTGGCTGCTCGTGGTGACGATCTTTGAGTGGCTTCCACTGTCATGTACTGCATTCCGCTTCATCAAGGAGTCTTGTTCGCTTCGGGTAAAGGCTCGCCGCTCTCCAGCCATGCCGTGTACCAGAGATTCAGCAGCATCTGGCAGCCTGCGGCCAGGCGATGGCGAATGAAGTCGATGGCCTCCGCGGATCCGTCTCCTTCCAGGCCGTGATTTTTTTCGATCTGGTAGACGCGTTCTACCAGTGTGTTGGAATGGCGCAGATAGCCGAGGTAGTCGTGAAAAGGATCGCTCAGCCGGTTCGGAGGCGAGAGCAGATCATCAAACTTCAAGCGCGAGAGATGGTCTGCGACAAAGGTGCCCTCGAACTTCCAGTGAATGTCTTTGCTGGTGGAATAGCCGTTGGGATTGTCGCCGATCCAGCCGTTGTAGTGAATGGTGGTGTGCAGAGGGTTGCAGGCGTCGGCCACGTAGTGACCTAGCCAGCCGGCATAGAAGACGATATTTTGTTCCACCGCCGAAGTTGATTTGTGCTCCTGCTTGAGCTGACGATACTGGCGGAAGGCGGCCTTCAGGCGGCCATAAATCTCCATGGTGATGTAGGGCTGCAACCCGACATGTTCGGGCAGGTAGTCATCGGCATGTTCGCCGGCACGAGCCCGCTTGGCGTACAACAGCTGATAAAACTCGTAACGCCCCTGGGGGAATTCCTGAATGTCTGACACGCGCTCCAGGTCGATGTAGTGATCCGGTTCCTGGGCGTTCTTGAGGGCGTATTCGCTCCTTTCGCGCCAGCGATCGGGTTCGGGCCCGAGGTAGGCAATCCGGTCAGCGGCCTTGCGCAGGAAAGAAGGGATGTCGGCCGGGACCTTGAGTGCAGCGGTCTTGTTGATGGCAGTGTGGCCTTCGTTGCCCCAACCGAAGAGGGAAGTGACGGAGAAAAATGGAATCAGCAAGACGAGCAGGGACGGAACTCGGGAGAATCGGGAAGATACCAAGTGCAGCTCCGGAGGCCAAAGATGATGGTCATGGAGTGATAACAGCGACGGAGAGGAGTGTCAAACCTAGGAGGCGCGCGGTTCAAATAGTTCGGCGAAGTTTCAAATGGCGAGGTTTCAAACAAGGTCGACGTCATAGGCTGAGGTGCGCGATTCCCAGCCGATCGGCCTCTCACCCACTGGATCAGAGTGCTGTTCACGCTCAATATGACACTAGATAGTCTTCAGGGATGAATTGACAAGACCGGGCTTCTAACAGAAAATCCTCAAACCCAGGTTCAGGAGCGGAGTCATGCTGACTGGGTTCTTAGTGTCTAAAAGCCATCCGAGGGAGCGGGGATCTGCGCTGATAATCGCCTTGATTTTGATGGCGGTGTTGTCGGCGCTGGCGGCGTCGCTCGTGTTCGTAACCCAAATCGAGGTTTCCTCGGCTTCTACCTATAGACAGACTACGCAGGCGCGTTATGTGGCGGAGTCGGGTGCGCAAGCGGCTGTGGACTGGCTGAAGAACAATCTTCCGGCACCGGACACCACGAAGCTCGATCTCACCAAGTACCCGGCGACGCTCAAGAATGGAACCTGCAGTTCTAGTGACACATCCGGGTGCGTCGTTTTATCAGCCGGACTGGGAAGTGGAACCTACAGTTCGGTGGACTCGACTGCGGCGGCCAGTTTTTCGAATTTCTTCAACTCCAGCAGCAATGGGAACCAGATCACCGATATGCCAGGTGGGAACTATAACGTGCAAGCGCAGATGATGAACGTCAAAGTATTCAAGCTGCTGGGCGGCGGCACCAGCCTGGTGCACTCGTGGAAAATTACTTCTCAGGGAAACGTCAGCGGCATTCACAATGCGCAGGCGCAAGTGAGTTTGACGGTCGAGAATTTTCCGAGTCCGATCTTTAGCTATGGTGCTTTCGGCAACTCGAGTGCCTGTAGCGCCATTTCCATGGGGAGTCTTGCCGGAACGGACAGCTACGATTCCAGCCAGGGTCCGTGGAATGCCAGCACAAATCACTCGGATACTCAGGGAAACGTGGGGAGTAATGGCTCGGTGAGTTTACTGGGAGCGGTGATCCACGGAAACGATGCCTACGCCAACGTGGGCGGAACTTGTTCGGCCCCATCTGGTCCGAATGCAGGTAACGTGATTCAGATATCGCAGCTTAGTTTGCCGTCCGTGCCCACTCCGACGGGGTTAGGCGCAGCCGTGCCGTGCGGCGGCACCTGCAGCACGCTTACCCCCGGCACGCACTACGGAAACATCGCGTTGAGCGGTACGCAACTGCTTACGCTGGGCAGCGGCACGTACTACCTGGATGGGCTTTCGGTTTCAAATCAGGCACAGATTCACGTTAGCCCGCCGGGATCTGCCATTGTCATGTATATCCTGGGGAGCAGCGGACCCGTTATTGCCGGCAATGGAATTTCGAATATCGGGACGGGCGATGCGCCGGTAAATTTCCAGATCCTCTACGGGGGAGGCGGCAGCTCCAGCATCGTGGGGAACGGAACTGCGCAAGTGGTCTTTTATGCGCCGAATTCGGATGTGATCGTAACCGGCAGTGCAGGGCTGATGGGTGCGCTTTATGGCAACACTGTGAGCATAAATGGCGCCAGCACACTGCACTACGATCGACAAATCGCGAACAGCTTGAACATCTCAGGTCCGATGATGGCAACAGCTTTCAGCTGGGATCGCTATTGAACAGCCGGACAGCGTGAACGCTGGAACTTCCGGCCGCAAGTGTGTGCGCGTACGAACTCTGTCGATTAACCTTCATGGGGCCAGTGAACTACGCCGCCTGACTAACCCGATGGTTTAATTCTTCCGGGCAATTATCCCGCCTCGATTCACGATGTAGTCTCCTCGGCAATTACTCTCGGCCGATAAACACTGCCTGCGGGCGGTTAAGGAGGTATCTGCCGATGTTAGGCCTCTGCGCCGAGGTGCCACTTCATGACCAAAAGTTGGGTTCGAGCGGCTACGGGTCTCGCCCTAAGTCTGCTTATATGTGGCCTTATAGCTTGCGGGTCCTCCAGTTCTGAGCAGCAGCAGCAAGCGCCGCCTCCTCCGCCACCGCCTCCAAACCTCACTCAGGACCCGGCGGCCAATGTCTCATTAAGTCCGAATACGGGAGCGACCGGGAGCACGGTCACCGTAACGATCACGGGTGACCGGACGAATTTTGTTGCCGGCTCCACCACGGCCAGCTTCGGTCCCGGCACCAGCGTCGGCTCTGGCGGAGATGCTGCTTTCACAGCGGTTACTGTGAATAGCCAGACCAGCGCCACGGCGCAGGTCACAATTGGCACATCTGCGGCACCGGGACCGCGGTTCATCATCGTCAGCACGGGCAGCCATAACTCTGCCGCCACCTTCTTCGTTACTTCTTCCAGTCCGGTGCCGGTGGCGAATGCGGGCCCTAACCAACTGGTGTCGGTCGGCAGCACAGTTCACCTGGATGGAAGCGGCTCAACCACACCCAGCGGCAAACAACTCACCTACGCCTGGACATTGCTGAGCACACCCTCCGGCAGCGCAGCGGCATTGACCGGCACGGGAGCCGTGAATCCAACCTTCGTCGCCGACAAAGCTGGCGATTACATAGTGAAGCTGACGGTCAGTGATGGCAGCGGGAGTAGTACGTCAGCAGCGGTGCTGGTGTCGACGATATTAGCGCCACCGTTGGCGAACGCAGGACCCAATCAGGTCGTGCCGGCCGCCAGTAAGGTACAACTGGACGGCAGCGGATCTACCGATGTTTCCGGAAATGCCCTTAGCTACAGTTGGGTGCTCGTCACCAAGCCCTCCGGCAGCAGCGCGACAATTTCAAGCGCCGCGATCGTTACACCGACGTTTACTGCTGATCTGCCCGGCGACTATGTGGCGGAACTGACGGTCAATGACGGCAAAGGAAACAATTCGACGGCTGCGGTCACGATCAGTACGAGCGCTGTGCCGCCGATAGCCAATGCCGGGCAGAATCAGAAAATCGCGCCCAATGCTACCGTTCAACTCGATGCCAGCCAATCGGCGTTTGTGACAGTTACCGGCGAGAATGGATCATCCGCACTAAGTGCGGCGAATGGTTCTGGATCGCAGGCGCTCACCTATGCCTGGAGCTTCACCGCGCTGCCGGCGTCAAGCCAGGCGGTTTTGTCGAATCCAAACATTGCCAATCCGACATTTCAGGCCGACGCGTCGGCCACGTACGCGCTGGAATTGCAGATTGGCGACAGTAACAACAGGAATTCGACTGCGACGGTGCTGGTCAGCACCGACGACATTCTTCCCTTTGCCAATGCCGGGCCGTCGCAATTCGTGGCTCCGGGGGCGAACGTCACCTTGGATGGCAGCCAATCGTCCGATCCCAACGGTTTGTCATTGAACTATTCGTGGGTGATGCTGGCGAAGCCGGCTGGGAGCGCAGCCAGTCTGGGAGGAGCGACCAGCGCGAACCCAACGTTCACCGCCGATCTGGCGGGTGACTATGTAGCGCAATTGATCGTGACCGATAGCGTTCCGCTCAGCAGCTTGCCGAGCACCGTGCTGGTGGTGGGAACGACGGCGGCGGCCGGTGTGGATCCGAGCAGCCTCGATTTCGAAACAGTTACGGTTGGGACAACAACTGATAGTCGGAAGATCACGATCACGAATAATGGCAATGCCGATCTGAGTCTCACGGATGTCAAGCTCAGCGGCAGCAATGCATCGGATTTTGCTTTCACCAAGCCGGATCTACCAGTGACGGTTTCCGCCGGTGGCACAACCACGATCAATGCGACGTTTACACCTTCGGATGTGGGAAACCGCTCGGCCAACCTGCTGCTCAGCTATCAGGCACAAGGGGCGCATTCGATTGCGCTATCAGGCACTGGAAAAGCCAAGGCGGGCGTCATCGGGGTCAACCCGAATTCGTTGTCTTTCAGCAATCAGGTGGTGAACACCACCAGCGCCGCGCAGACGGTTACGGTTAACAACACCGGGAGCGCTGACTTCACGATCAGCGGTGTTTCGCTTGCAGGCAACAATGCGGGTGATTTCAAAGCTAGCCTGGCTTCGGCGACGGTGACCGCCGGGGACAGCACAACGATTAACGTCAGCTTCAGCCCAACGGCGACAGGCCAACGCTCGGCTACCATGACCGTGAACAGCAGCGTCGGTCCCGCTACGGTTCAACTCAGCGGTACCGGCACAAGCTCGGTGTTTAGCGTTTCGCCAGCGACCGTGACCTTTCCGGCTCCGGGGCAAGTAGTGGGTACGACGAGCGCGGCCATCCCGGTGACGGTTACCAATACGGGCGCCAGCGATCTGACGCTCTCTAATATCGCCATTACGGGGACAAACGCGGGAGACTTCGCCGCCACACCCAGTGGCGCACAGAACCTCGTGATCCATGCCAACGCGAGCGTTACGGTGAATGTCACGTTCACGCCGGCGGCAGCGGGCGCGCGCACGGCCACGCTGACGTTTACCGACACCGCGGCGGGTAGCCCGCATACGGTCGCACTCTCGGGCACCGGCATTGCTCCGGTCTTTAGCAGCAACCCAGTTAGCTTTGGCAGCCAGCCAGTCGGGACGACAAGCGCAGTCACGGCGGTCGCCATCAACAACACAGGTACCGCGCCGCTGGCGGTAACCAGTATTTCTCTCGGCGGCAACAACCAGAGCGACTTCGCATTCAGCCCATCGGCTCCCGCGGTTCCTTTCAATGTAGCAGCGGGTGGGAGCGTCACTTTTGGTATGACCTTCAAGCCTTCGTTGGCTGGAGGCGAGGGAGCGACTCTAACCGTAGTGGACAGCGCCAGTGGCAGCCCGCACACGATCCAGCTCTCGGGAACCGGGACGGTGGCGGGCGTCAGTTGCGGTAATACGTGCACCCTGGCATTCGGGAATCAGCTGATCGACACGGCCAGCAGCGCGCTAACTGCCGCGATCACCAACACAGGGCAGGCTCCGCTGAACATCAGCAACATCGCGGTTACCGGAGCCAATGCGTCCGAATTTGTGCCCACACCGAATGGCGCACAGAACATCACAGTGCAGCCGGGCCAGAACACCACGATCGGTGTCGTGTTTACCCCCACCGCGACGGGAGCACGTTCGGCGACTCTAGCGCTGACTAACAACATTCCCGGCGGGAGTCCGTTCAATATTTCGCTTTCGGGCACGGGCACTGCTCCGGGGATCAGCGCCGCCCCACCGACAATTTCGTTCGATAACCAGCAGGTGGGGACAACGAGTACGACGACTGCGGTAACGGTGACGAATACCGGCACAGCGCCGCTGGTCATCTCTGCCGTGCCGATTAATGGAAGCAACGCGTCGGAGTTTGCAGCGACGCCCAACGGCACTTTGCCACTTACGGTCAATCCCAACAGTACTGCAACCATCAACGTGACGTTCACGCCGTCGGCGACGGGGGCGCGGAGCGCGACGCTGACCATCAACAGCAATGCTCCTGGGACTGCACCGACAGTAGCGCTCAGCGGCACCGGCACGGCACCGGGTTTCAGTGCTTCGCCAG
>DASPRM010000146.1 GCA_035624455.1 Terriglobales bacterium | reverse complement strand
GACGAGCACCTGGACATGCTCATGGTGTGCCATCATCTGGAACCCGGCATCCCGGAGGACATCGCATTCGCCGAGTCGCGCATCCGCCGCGAGACCATCGCCGCCGAAGACATCCTGCACGACCTGGGCGCCATCAGCATGATGTCCAGCGATTCGCAGGCCATGGGACGCATCGGCGAGGTTGTGACCCGCACCTGGCAAACCGCGCACAAGATGAAAATCCAGCGCGGACCGCTGGCCCAGGACAGCTCACGCAACGACAATCAGCGTGTGAAACGCTATATGGCGAAGTACACCATCAATCCTGCCATCACCCACGGCATCGCTGACGAGGTGGGATCGATAGAGCCGGGAAAGCTCGCGGATCTCGTGCTCTGGCAACCGGCTTTCTTCGGCGTCAAGCCCGAGATGATCGTCAAGGGAGGATTCATCGCGTGGAGCGTGATGGGCGATGCCAACGCCTCCATTCCAACTCCGCAACCCGTTTTCTATCGGCCGATGTTCGGCGCTTTTGGCAGCGCTACCCGTTCGATCGCAGTCAGCTTCGTTTCGGCAGCGTCCATGGCGCGCAAGCTGCCTCTGGAGAAGCGGGTGGTGGCCGTCAAAAAGTGCCGTAGTCTGCGCAAGGCCGATATGTTCCACAACACGGCAACTCCAAGAATCGAGGTCGATCCCGAAACGTATGAGGTGCGCGCCGACGGAGAACTGCTGACCTGCGAGCCCGCCAGCACTCTGCCTCTGGCGCAGCGGTATTTCTTGTTTTGAGGAGGCACGGAATCATGAATGAGCTCAAGCGCGCCTTTCGCGTAGGCGTAGCTGGACCCGTGGGCAGCGGTAAGACCGCGCTGGTGGATGCTCTCAGCCGCAGTCTTTGGCCGGAAATCAATCTTGCCGTCGTGACCAACGACATTTACACCCGCGAAGATGCGGATTTCCTCATCCGCCAGGGGACATTGCCCGCTGAGCGCGTGCGCGGCGTCGAGACCGGCGGATGTCCCCATGCCGCGATTCGCGAGGACGCATCCATGAACCTGGAGGCAATCGCCGATCTGGAACACACTCACCCAGGGATAGAGCTCGTGTTCGTCGAAAGCGGCGGCGACAACCTGGCCGCGGCCTTCAGTCCGGAATTGGTGGATGTGTTCATCTACGTAATCGACGTGGCTGCCGGCGACAAGATTCCCCGCAAAGGCGGTCCCGGCATACGCCGTTCCGATCTGCTGGTCATCAACAAAATTGACCTGGCTCCTCACGTGGGCGCCTCCCTGGAAGTGATGGAACGGGATACACGTCGCATGCGCGGCGATCTGCCCTTCGTGTTCACCAACCTGAAGGACGGAACCGGACTGGCTTCAGTGATTGCGTGGCTGCGCCGGCAAATGTCCTTGCCGGTAGAATCACGGCGCAGGCTGGTCGAGGCTCGCGATCTTGCGGCCGGTACGGCTCCCGCGGGACATCACCATCACGGCGAGCATGCTCATTCGCACGATCATCATCACCCCCATTCCTGAGGCGATCAGTCTCCGGCTGAGATGCAATGTTGTGAGGCCGACGGGAACAAGAGAGAGCGTATCGCCATGGCAGAGCTTACAAAACACCGCGCAACGCCCGATCCCGCTGCTGTGAAGGCGATCCTCGAGTCGCTGGTCGAAGTCGGCCACGAGTTCTATCGCCGAGGCTGGGTTCTGGGCACCAGCGGCAATTTCAGCGCCAGAACCACAGATTCGCCGCTGCGCCTGATGATTACCATGAGCGGCCTGGACAAGGGCGCGCTCTCCGATTCCAGTTTTCTTGAGATCGACGATCACGCGCAGGTACTCTCCGGCTCCGGGCGCCCTTCCGCCGAGACCGCCCTGCACCTGAAAATCGTGCAAAGAGCGGGAGCTGGGGCCGTGCTCCATACACACTCGATATGGAGCACTATCCTTTCCGACCGCTTCGCAGCATCAGGGGGCCTTTCTATTCAAGGCTACGAGATGCTCAAGGGCCTCTCCGGCGTATCCACCCATGAGCACCGGGAGTGGCTGCCGATCCTCGAAAACGCCCAGGACTATGCGCTCTTGGCGCAGCAGATGGAAAACCTGCTCGCGCAAAACCCCGAAATTCATGGCATCCTATTACGCAAGCACGGCCTGTACACGTGGGGCCAGGATGTCGCCGAGGCCAAGCGTCATGTTGAAATCCTCGAGTTTCTGCTCGAGGCCGTTGGCCGAGGATTACCTTCTGGGATCTCCGAGTAAGTTCGTGCGGCACCCGAGG
>DASPRM010000145.1 GCA_035624455.1 Terriglobales bacterium | reverse complement strand
ACCTGCGAGATGGGCGCTCGCGGTCACGTCGGCATCGAAATTGAACTAGACCTCGTTCACCAGC
Source organism: Terriglobales bacterium (assembly GCA_035624455.1). Taxonomy (NCBI): domain Bacteria; kingdom Pseudomonadati; phylum Acidobacteriota; class Terriglobia; order Terriglobales; species Terriglobales bacterium. The sequence continues at coordinate 2,827 of DASPRM010000145.1, read as the reverse complement.
GCGAAACTGGCATGAGCGCCTACGAGATCATGCTCAGCGAGTCCCAGGAACGCATGCTGCTGGTGGCGGAGAAAGGGCGCGAAGAAGAGGTAGCGCGTGTCTTCCAGAAATGGGGGTTGGACGCAGTCACTGTTGGCCGAGTCACCAGTGATGGCAAGCTGCGCGTGCTGCAGCACAGCAGCCTGGTTGCAGAAATTCCCAATTCCGCTCTCACCGATGAGGCCCCGGTTTACAACCGCCCCATGGAGCGCTGGGAGACGCCAGTTCCGCGCGAGCTGCCGGATGGCGTCAGCCTCGATCGCGACTCCGACCTCGCCGCCGATCTGAAGGCGCTTCTCGCCAGCCCGAACATCTGCTCGAAGCGCTGGATCACCGAGCAATACGAATCCTATGTGCAGCTCACTGGGGTGCAACGTCCTGGCGGAGATGCTGGTGTGATCCGTGTGAAGGGAACTGACCGCGGTCTCGCTATGGCGCTCGATGGCAACGGCCGCTGGTGCTGGCTCGATCCTCGCCTGGGAGCTATGCACGCCGTGGCGGAAGCCGCCCGTAATGTGGCCTGCACTGGAGCGACCCCGGCTGCCGCCACCAATTGCCTCAATTTTGGAAATCCCGAAAAGCCGCACATTATGTGGCAGTTCTCGCAGGTTATCGATGGCATGCGGAGCGCCTGCGAGGAGCTTGAGATCCCAATCACCGGCGGCAATGTCAGCTTCTACAACGAAACTCTGGGCGAAGGCATTTACCCGACTCCCGTCCTTGGCGTGGTCGGCCTGCTCGAAAATCTGGATCGCATGAAGACGCCGCATTTCCAGTCTGCTGGCCGCAGTATTGTGCTGCTGCGTGCATCGGAACCAGGCGACCTTACCGATGCCGAGATAGAGTTCGGCTCTTCAGAGTACGCCAGGGAAATCCTCGGCCAGATATGGGGATTCCCACCAGCACTGGAGCTGGAAAAAGAGGCAGCCCTGCAAAGGTGCGTTGTCGAGATCATCGGGGCTGGTCTGGCCGATTCGGCGCACGACTGCTCCGAAGGCGGGCTGGCCGTGGCGCTGGCCGAATCTGGCTTCCTGAACAACCTGGGAGCCCGGGTTGACCTCCCGGCAGGCGATCTGCCCCCTGCCTACGTTTTGTTTGGCGAAGATGCCAGCCGAATCGTGCTTTCCTGCGACCCCGCCCATGTTGCGGGAATCAAAGAAACAGCGGGTAAACACGGCGTCGCGGCAGACCTGATCGGCGAAACCCAGACCGAAAAGTTAGACATTTCAATGAGTGGCAACCTCGTGGTGTCCGCGCCGATTTCGGAATTGAAGTCTGCCTGGGCAAGTGCGCTGGAAAAGGCCCTGCATACCGAGACAGCGGAACACCTGGTTCCGGAGATTCTGGAAAAAAGCTGAGTGGAGCCAAGCATGCCGAAGCTGGACAAATTCCGGGAAGAATGCGGCGTGGTCGCAGTCTATGGCCACCCCGAAGCTTCCACCGTGGCTTATCTAGGGTTGCATGCCCTCCAGCATCGCGGTCAGGAGTCGGCCGGCATCGTCGCTTCCGATGGTGAGCGTCTGCGCTTGCACAAACAGATGGGCCTGGTCGTGGAAATCTTCACCGAGGACGTCCTGCAGAAGCTGGCCGGAACCCAGGCTATCGGTCACACTCGCTATTCCACGGCCGGAGACTCGGCTTTACTCAACGCCCAGCCCATCCTGGTGGATTGCAATAAGGGCCAGATGGCTCTGGCACACAATGGCAATCTGACCAATGCTTTGGAACTGCGTTCCCGCCTCGAGCGCGACGGCTCTATTTTCCAGACCACCAGCGACACCGAAGTGATCGTTCACCTTATCGCGCACTCGCGCGAGCACACCCTCCCGGACGCGGTTGCCGATGCCCTGCGCCGCATCCAAGGCGCCTTCTCGCTGGTGATTACCACCCGTGACCGCATCTTCGCCGTGCGTGATCCCTACGGTTTTCGCCCGCTCTCGCTGGGCCGCATTCCCGCAGGCGATCATCTGCGGAGAGACGCCATCGTATTTGCTTCGGAGACGACGGCGTTTGATCTCACCGGAGCCGAACTGGAGCGCGACGTCAAGCCGGGCGAGCTCGTTGTTGTCGACTCCGAAGGTATTCATTCCCGCTTCTATGCTCCTGCCAGGCCGCAGTCGAGCTGCATCTTTGAGCATGTCTATTTTTCGCGGCCTGACAGCATAGTGTTCGGTCGATCCGTGTCGCTCAGCCGGGAAGAGCTCGGCCGCCAGCTGGCCCGTGAAGCGCCGGTAGACGCCGATATCGTGGTCGCAGTCCCCGATTCCGGTGTGCCGGCGGCCATTGGCTTTGCAGCTGAGAGCGGTATTCCCTATCGCGTAGGGCTCATTCGTAGCCACTATGTCGGGCGAACCTTCATCGAGCCGGAGCAGCGCGTCCGCGATTTCGGGGTCAGACTGAAGCTTAACCCCGTGCGCAGCGTGCTCGAAGGAAAGCGGGTGATTCTGATTGACGACTCCATCGTCCGCGGCACCACCAGCAAGAAGATTGTTCGCATGATCCGCGCAGCCGGTGCGAAGGAAGTCCACATGCGGATTTCCTGCCCGCCCACTATTTCGCCCTGTTATTACGGTGTGGATACGCCGCACAAGAAAGACCTCATCGCGGCCAACAAGAGTCCCGAGGAGATCCGGCAATTCATCGGCGCCGATTCACTCGCGTATCTTTCTCTGGAAGGCTTGAAGAAGGCTTGCGCGGACGGGGAAGGAACCAACTACTGCACAGCCTGCTACACCGGCCGCTATCCCACCAACCTCGTCGACGTGCAGGAAATCCAATCTGCCACCGT